>DASYMB010000414.1:0-5799 GCA_036009285.1 Pyrinomonadaceae bacterium
CACCTGATCCATAAAGCGTTGATACTGCTCCGCCGGATCGTTCAATTCGGAGAAGCCGTTCGCGCACTCCATTCCCGCGATGAATAGTTCGAAGCGTTCAGCGACAGATGGATCTGTCGGCGACGCTTTCGAGAGCGGTGAAACAACTTTGGGAAAATCGTATATTAGCGTTGGATGATAGAGGTTGTATTCGACGTGCTCTTCAAACAGCGTCAACAAATTCTCATCGGTAATCTCTTTGTCGGATGCAAATCGAGCCACGCTTTCTCGCATCGTCATCCTCTCAAACGGCTGTCCAAAATCGATGTCGTGCTCGCCGAATTTCACATGCGTATGCCCCAGCACCGTGAATACTGTGGCCGCCAACATCTGTTCGCAGAAGTCCATCATCTGGTTCACGTCCGCGTACGCCCAGTAAAACTCCAGCATCGTGAACTCAGGATTGTGCCGCGTCGAGATGCCTTCATTGCGGAAGTTGCGATTCAGCTCGTAGACTTTTTCGAAACCACCGACCAGCAGTCGCTTCAAGTACAGCTCCGGCGCGATGCGCGCGTATAGATCGATATCCAAAGCGTTGTGATGTGTTTTGAAAGGCCGGGCGGCGGCGCCGGTGGCGAGGGGCGTAAGCATTGGAGTCTCGACTTCGATGTAGCCATGTTCGTCGAGAATACGGCGCATCTCACGAATGATGCCGGAGCGTCGCTCGAACACTTCGCGCGACGTCAGCTCGCCTTCTTCGCGATCCAACTTCAAACTTCCGGCGATCAGATCCGCATAACGTTGTCGCTGGCGAATCTCGGGATCGTTGATGCCGTGCATCTTGTCCGGCAGCGGGAGCAGCGCCTTCGCCAGGAATCGCAACTTCTGAACGTGGATCGAAAGCTCGCCGGTTTTGGTGATGAATAAATAACCTTCAACGCCGATGAAGTCGCCATGGTCCAGCAGGTTGAATAACTCCCAGCCATCCACTTCGCCTTGAGCGGCATCGTTGCTGACGCCCTTCACATCCGCGCGCTTCACATAAATCTGCAAACGCGTAACGCCGTCAGACAAATGCACAAACGCTGCTTTACCCATCACGCGTGGCGGCGATGCAATCCGGCCGGCGACGCGAACTATAAGCTTGTTCAACTGCTGGTTCGCGAGTTCGATTGCTTCCGCCGCGGGACGTTCGCCTTCCGGCGCCTGCGGTTCAAAAGCGCGATACTTTTCAGCCAGGATCGTTATCGTGTCTTCGTGATGAGGATCTACGGTGTGGCTGCGTTCGAATTTGTTCGGATAAGCGTTACCAACTAAAAGGCGCAGTGCGTCGAGATGCTCTTGTCGCGCCTTGGTTTGATCGTTCTCTTCGATGAATGGAACAGACATGAGATGCATCGTAAATGGTAAATGGTAAATCGTAAACAGGACATGCGGAGTTTATCAGCCGCGGCTGATTTACTGCCGGGCTTGCGCCCGTTCTTCATGTTCATTTAGCTAACAATGCGGCTCATGCTAGATTGTTACTCCGATGATCGAAAAGATTCTGAGCCAGGATCAACTGCTCGGGGTGCGTAAAGGTCTGCGCGCGGCGGGCAAATCTCTCGTTTTCACGAACGGCGTTTTTGACCTGTTGCACGTTGGCCACGTTCGCTATCTGGCCGAGGCGCGCGCGTTGGGTGACGCTCTTGTTGTAGCTATTAACAGCGACCGGACCGTGCGCGAGCTGAAAGGCGAAGGCCGGCCAATTGTGAATGAGCTCGAGCGTGCCGAGGTTCTCGCTGCACTGCGGCAAGTGGACTTCGTCACTATCTTCGACGACCTCTCGCCGCGATCATTGATTGCCAGCCTGTTGCCGGACGTGCTTGTCAAAGGCGGCGACTATGCGCTCGACGAAATTCACGGACGCGCGGAGGTGGAAGCGGCCGGTGGTCGTATTGTAAGTTTGCCTTTTGTCGAAGGCGCGTCGACGAGCACGATGATCGAGAGAATGAAGAAGAGCCGACGGAAGACCGATGACCGATGACCGGCAGGACGGAAAAGCTGACGGAAGACCGATGACCGATAACCGACGAGCACGGTCGGCGTGAGTCTGCCGTCTGCGGTCGTCCGTCCGCGGTCGATTTTTTATGAGCAGCACTATTCAAACAACTAACCCATTACAAAACACGCTACGGCGCGTTATTGAGACAGCGGAGTTCCAGCGTGCGGTCGCGGAGATCAATCGCGGCGCGCGGGTAGTTTCGATAAGTGGCCTGGTGGCGGGCTCAGCGCGCGGGCTGGCCCTGGCGGCGCTGCAACGCGAAACGAAAAAGCGTTTCGCCGTGGTTACCCAATCCAACCGCGACCTCGAACCCTGGGAAGGCGATTTGCGCTTTTGGTATTGCGCGCTTGCCGGCCGAAGCGAATGCGAAAACGAAGTGCTCATTCTGCCTTCGTCGGAAAGTGATCCTTACGCCGGATCGTCGCCTCACCCGGAAACTTTGGAACGTCGCGCGCTAACTCTCTGGCGCCTGGCTGGTCGCTCGCAGGATTTTGTCTTGCTTACCGCGCGCGCTCTAGCGCGGCGCACAGTGACGCCCGAAGAAATCCGGGCCGCGGGAGCGTTGCTCGCGAGAAACGACACTCAATCACCCGAAGGTCTGGTTGAGCGGCTGGTCGCGGCGGGTTACGTGCGCGAGGATCCGGTGGGCGCGGTGGGCGAGTTCTCGATTCGCGGCGGCATACTAGACGTCTGGTCGCCCGGACAACAAAGTCCGCTGCGCATCGAATTCTTCGGTGACGAGATCGACTCCATCCGCGCTTTCGATCCGGAAACTCAACTTTCTACTAATCAATTGCGCGAGGTGGAAATTGTGCCGATGCGCGAAGTCGTAGTGCGCAGTAATGACTTCAGCGCCTGGGCCGAGGCTGCTCGCCGGCGCTGGAGTGAGGCACGTTATGCGCGGGCCCTTCGCGATCGCACAGTCTTTGCGGATGAAGGAGAGAGCTTCGCCGGTTGGGAATGGTTGCTGCCCGTCATCCGCGAACGAAGCGGAAGCGTGTTTGATTATCTGAAGGACACTGTTCTCGTCATTGACGAGCCGTCATCGGTTGACTCGTATCTCGGCGAAGTTTACCAGACGCTCGCCGATCGTTATGCCGAGACCGATGCAGTGGACGACATCGCCGTGACGCCCGAAGAGCTTTATCTTTCCGCGGAAGAGCTGCGCGCAAAACTCAACGAGCGACCAAGGATCGAACTTCGCGTGCTCGGCCGGGCGGCGGCTGAACTCGATCAGTCTGTCGCACTGGATGCGGAAACGCCGAAGGTCCAACTAGGTCGCGCTCGCAAGCTGCGTGCGCCGCTGTTTCTATTTCCCGTGGCCGGTCCGGCGCCGGAGATCGAGTGGAAAACGCAATCGGCGCGCAAGTATCACGGCCGCCTTCGGGACCTTGCGGCAGATCTCATCAGCGCTCGCGAAAACGGCACGACCACGCTTTTTGTGATGCCAAGTCTGGGTGTGGCCGAACGAGTTGCGGAGATTCTTGCCGAATACGAAATCGACGCGCAGCTTTCATTGGCAGATCAACCGTCCGCGTCGTCTGAATCCGATCACGCGCAGACGATTGTAACTGTCGGTCGAGTGAGCAGCGGTTTTGAGATGACCCAGGCGCGTCTGTTAACGCATGTTGAAGCCGACTTGTTTGACGAGGCCGGGGCGCAGACGTTGGAGCGACGCGCGCCGGGCGCCGAAGGAAAAAGGCAAAAAGAAAAAGGTAAAAGAAAATCTAAGACGGCGGCTTTTCTTTCCGATTTTCGAGATCTGAAGGCCGGCGACTTCGTGGTCCACGTCGATCACGGTATTGCACGTTTTGGCGGGTTGCAGACGTTGGATCTCGGAACGCGCAGCAGCGAGTTTATGCTGCTCTTCTATGCTGAGGACGCGAAACTTTACGTTCCCGTCGAGCGGCTGGATCTGGTCCAACGTTATTCGAGCGCCGAAGGACAGCAACCAGCTCTCGATCGTCTTGGCGGCCTCGGCTGGCAAAAAACAAAAGCCAAAGCCAAGCGGGCCATGCGCGACATGGCTGACGAGCTCCTGCGTCTGTATGCCGAACGCAAACTTGTAGGCGGCTACGCGTTCGCCGGCGACACGCCCTGGCAACAGGAGTTTGAAGATGGTTTTGAATACGTCTTAACTCCGGACCAGGAAACGGCGATTGAAGATGTGAAGCAGGACATGGAGCAACCGACGCCGATGGATCGACTGCTCTGCGGCGACGTGGGTTATGGCAAGACTGAAGTGGCCATGCGCGCGGCTTTCAAAGCGGTGATGGAAGGCAAACAGGCGGCCGTGTTGACGCCCACGACTGTGCTCGCCTATCAGCACTACGACACGTTCCGCAGTCGCTTCGCGCCGTTTCCGGTGAAGGTTGAATTGCTTTCGCGCTTTCGTTCCCCGAAGGAGCAGAAGGAAGTGGCTAAGCGCGTCGAGGCCGGCGATGTTGACGTAGTTATCGGGACCCACCGGCTGCTTTCGAAGGACGTTCGCTTCAAAGATCTCGGCGTTGTTATTGTTGACGAAGAGCAGCGTTTTGGCGTGGCCCACAAAGAACGTTTGAAACATTTGAAGAAGCGCGTCGATGTCTTGACACTCTCGGCTACTCCGATCCCGCGCACGCTCAACATGTCGCTCAGCGGCCTGCGCGATATGTCGTTGATTGAAACGCCGCCGCGCGATCGGCTCGCAATTCAAACTCAGGTAGTCCAGTTTTCCGAGAACGTTATTAAGTCGGCGATCGAACTCGAGCTCGGCCGTGGCGGGCAGGTGTTCTTCATACACAATCGCGTAGAGACCATCGAGACGATTGCGGCCCTGGTCCAGCGATTGGTACCGCAGGCGCGCATGGTCGTCGGCCACGGGCAGATGAATGAAAAAGAGATGGAACGCGTGATGCTCGATTTCATTGAGTTTAAGTATGACGTGCTGGTGGCCACCACGATCATCGAGAACGGAATAGACATCCCCCGCGCCAACACGATCATCATAAACCGCGCCGATCAATACGGTCTTTCTCAGCTTTATCAATTGCGCGGGCGGGTTGGCCGTTCAAACCGGCGCGCCTACGCCTATCTCCTGATTCCCGGCGAGCAGGAACTCTCGCCGATTGCCAAGCGGCGTTTGGCGGCGATTCGCGAGTTTTCAGATCTGGGCGCGGGCTTTCGTATCGCGGCCCTGGACCTCGAACTGCGCGGCGCCGGCAACCTGCTTGGCGGCCAGCAATCGGGCCACATGGACGCGCTCGGGTTTGACCTTTATACGCAGATGCTCGAGCGCACAGTCGCGGAGTTACGCGGCGAAGTGGTGGAAGATGAAACGAGTGTGACGATCAACCTGGGCGTGGACGTGGCCATCCCCGATGAATACATCAACGATATGGGCCAGCGACTCAGAACTTATAAACGGGTTTCTTCCGCGCGAGACGGCGAGACGCTTTCAAGTATTCGCGAAGAGACGCGAGACCGTTATGGACGGCTGCCGGAATCGGTCGAACAACTTTTCGGCTATGCGCTATTGCGACGGCTGGCGGAAGACCTCGGCGTGCTATCGATAGATAAGACGGCCGCAGGCGTGGCGCTCAAATTCAGCGAAAAAGCGCGTATATCACCTGAGAAGCTCGCCCTATTTGTTAACGCTCGGGAGGGCAGAATGTTTACCCCGACCGGCGTGTTGAGGCTGAATCTTAACGAAGACGAGCAGGACAATTTGCTGGATACGGTGCGTGGCGCATTGCTGGAAATTAGCGATTAGTTGACTCCAGGCAGAAGCCCGACCA
>DASYMB010000415.1:0-5647 GCA_036009285.1 Pyrinomonadaceae bacterium
GTCCGGCAATTGCAAATCGCAGATGGCGACATGATGCCCACCTTGATCGAACAATTCGATCGCCTCGGCGCCGGTCGCCGCAGTGTCTACTGAATAACCTTCTTCGATGAGGTTCTGCTTCAATGAATCAGCCATCGTCGGCTCGTCATCCACAACCAGAATGCGCACGTCCTTTTTCTCCAAATCGACCTCCCTTGAACCTTCCCTGTTGTTTGCTGTTTCGTTGTTGGTAGTCAGTTCCTGCTCAACGTGTAAGTGGCAGGCGCACGCACAAGGCCCCATCCTGCCGAGCCGCCGAGCCGCCATGCGCCTCGATCACCCTGGCGGCAAGTGATAGTCGGATCTCGTTGCTTCCCGCGAATGAATGAAATGGATCATGATCAATTAAGTCCACACCGTTCCATTTAATCACCCCGCCTCTGTCGGTATCTATTGCTTCGCCCTGCAAACTAATCTCCAATGACCCTTCAGGTTTTTGGGTGGTCACCATATTCATGGCGCCCAGCGAAATTGATTTCAAAGCACCGGCAAGCAACTGCGAATCAAATTCTCCGAGGAATGGACCGACGTCGGCATCTAAAACGATCGCACGTGTTAAAGCTCCGCTTACCGGGGGGCGCTCACTCAAGCTTCGGGCTACCTCGCGCATAATCTTTTCCAGATCAGTTCCCGGTTGTCTCTTAAGCTCGAGAGGCTGCCCATACTCGACAATCATTGAAAGGTCAGTCGACGTTCGGTCCAACCCGGCAATCAGTTTGTTAATCGTCTCCAACTCGTCTGCTGGTCGCTCGTTCTTTTCCAAACGCTTCCGCAAAAACGTGGCATAGAGTTTGAGACCATTTAGCTGGTTCTTGAGGTCATGAACAATCTGGACAGAAGCCCGTCCGAGAGCTAACAACGCATCGTTATCTTCGGATCCTGACAATAATGGCTTCATCTGGCTTCGGAGTATCCGCTCAAACTTCTTCCGGCTCGCTTGGGGGAAGGGCGATGGGGCCAGGGAAGTGTACTGATTAAACTCGACAAGGGGAATTCGATATGTCGTATTTCGGTGCGTGATCTTAGCAAAAAAGGCTTGCGTATTCTAGTGATACATCAATATTCCCCAAAGCGGAGTCAACACTTTGAATTCCATTACCGAGCATGTGCAGGAAAAAGGGTCCTACCCCATGTACAGTAAAAATGAATCTCCAAAAGTTTTGCTGGTGGAGGACACCGAAGATAACCGCCAAATGATGAGAAAGCTCCTTGAAATGAGTGGCTTTCAAGTTGTCGAGGCCATCAATGGAAAAGAAGCTGTGGAGGTGGCTTCCCGCGTCAGGCCCCAGATTATTTTGATGGATCTTAGCTTGCCCTTCATCGACGGTCTCGCCGCGACTCGCCAAATCCGAAACCTCCCGGGCATGAGCAAAGTGCCTATCGTCGCTGTTTCAGCGCATGATACGGCGGATTTTCATAGTGACGCTCTCGACGCCGGCTGCAATGCCTACATTACTAAGCCCATCGATTATCCGCAGCTCGAGGACATCGTTAACGGCCTACTGTCAGACAAGCCGCGAAACTGAAGCGTGCCGGTTCGCGTGGCTTTTCGGAAACATTTTACGCTCGCAATTGTCTAAGCCTGCGCAGTAAGTTTCTTACGTGGGTCGCGTGGACATTGCAAAATGAGTTTCGCGCGCACTAGAATCCGCTCAGACAAACCATGACAACTCCAGAGCGACAGCTTCCGGATCCTGACGACTCGCGCCGCACAGTAATCATCGTCGTTGCGGTAATAGCGGCAATTGCGATTGCCACGCTTTTCTATTTCCTGATGCGGGCCACTGGCGGCGGAACGGTAGAGCCCAGGCTGGAAGGAGCAATACGAGCCGGTTCTCCGGAGTTTGCGCAGTATCAGTCAAAAATAGTTTTGGATAAGCCGGAAGCTTACGAGTCGAAGCGCGCGCTGGGAGATATCGTGATGAATCTCCAAAGCACTGTTCACAACTTTACCGGCCGAACGCTAAGCGGACTCGAGATTAAGGGAATGGTAGTGGACCATCAGGGCAAGCCGGTGAACCAGCGCTCAGTCGTCGTCATCCCAACCCGACAACCGGAACTGGAAAACAACCGGAGTATGCCGGTGCAGATAATGCTGGAAGGCATGACTGATAAGGACGACCGGGCGGATATTCGCGTGGAAGTGACCGCGTTTAAGTTTAAGTAAACTTCGAGTACCTCGCGAAGATAACGCCGGGTAAAGCCTCAACCGCCAAGACGCCGAGAGCGCAGAGATCTAAATCCGCAGATTTCACAGATTACAAGACTATATGCGCAGATTACGCAGATTTCACAGATTTAACAAAGAGCAATATCCAACAAAAACTGGTTCTGAACCTTTCAGTCTCTGGTACAAAGCAACCTTGCTTTTGTTGAATCTGTGAAATCTGCGTAATCTGCGGATATTTCCCCTGGTGTCATGGCGGTTTAGTTTCTTCCACCTCAAAGTCGGCAACGGCTTCTGGCTGGTCCTAATTAAGAAACAGTTCTTCCAGCGATTGCCGCAGCGGCTGCACCGATACGAGTTTGCCATCCGCTTCTCGCAGCGCTGCGATTACGACATCAACGTCCTTTTCATCCGGCAACTCGATCCGCAAACCCGCGGGAGTCGAAGTCAGCAGGAAGTTGTTGTCGCCGGGCAAGTGAAGACGAAGCGCGGCTTCATCTACTCCGCTCATTATCACTTCAACCAGATTGCGGCCGGCGGTTTGTTGACGCAGCTCGTCGAGGTAACCCACCTGGGCCAGGCGCCCACCCTTTAGAATGGCCACCCGATCGCAAAGCACTTCAATGTCTGAAAGAATATGAGAGCACATGAAGACGGTCTTGCCTTCTTGTCGCAACAGAGCGATCAGATCGCGCACCTCGCGCCGGCCTATCGGATCCAATCCGCTCATCGGCTCATCAAGAAACACGACCTCGGGATCGTTGACGAGCGCCTGGGCCAAACCAACCCGCTGCAACATTCCCTTCGAAAACTTTCTTAACTGCGTGTTCCACTTGCTTTCATCAAGTCTCACGCGCTCGAGCAAATCTTTAGCCCGGCGGTTGCGCGCCGGTTTTGAGAAACCAAAAATCTGCCCGCAAAAGTTTAGAAACTCCAGCGCCGTCAGGTAATCGTAGAAGTAAGGATTTTCCGGCAGATAACCAATGCGACTATGCATCGAGATGTCGGCGATATCGCGTCCGAGAATTCGCGCGCTACCGCCGGTCGGAAAGATTAACCGCATTAACAGTTTCAGCGTGGTGGTCTTGCCGGCGCCGTTAGCTCCCAAAAACCCGAAGATTTCGCCCTGATTGACTGTGATTGAAAGTCCATCCAGCGCGCGCACTTTTCGCTTGCGAACGAAACCGACTTCGTAGTCTTTCGTTAAGTTATCTATTTCGACTACGGGTATTTTTGTATCAGAATTGAGAGTCATATCTCGTAGACTATTGTTTCAACTTCACGCGATAGATCGTGAACAGTCCCGCCTGTTCTCCTGGCCCACGTTCATACCAGCGATCAAGGTTGCTGAAATTCGAAGAGGCTTGAGTCGGCACCACGACGTACGACAGGGTCGGGTGGCTGGCACGCTCGCGCGTGAAGCTGTTGATGTATTCCGAATAGCGGCTCAGCTCAGCGCGCGCCTCTTCGAGGGTGATGGGCTTTTGGTTGTTACTCAGTGCGGGAATGGCGCGGCCAATACCGAATAGCGCCGCCATGATCGTAAACCGTCCTTCTGACATTGCTTCCGCCAAATCTTGTTCGGTAAACCCGGAATAGTACATCGACTGAAAAAAACGCTCCTTCAATTCTGCGGGACTGACACCGGAATAGTATTCCATATGTCCGACAAAGAGTTGGGCCTGCGGCGCGCCGGTAGGCAGACTGTCGGCAACGGCAAGCGCGGATGTGAAAATCACGGCGCGAGGATTTGCGGTGTCTCCACTGGCGCCGTTGAAGCCATTCTTCTTTCCTTCTTCCGCCATCCATTTAACGACCGGGGTTGCATCATCTCGCAATCGGGCCTGCGCGACGTTTCGATTTGTTCCGCCAGTAGTTTCGATTATTCCCCAGCCAAAGACCGCCATCGAAACTAGCGCCAGGACCCTGCCGGGAATGCGTTTAGTTCCGTCTCGTCCTGCAACCAGAATGGCCACGGTCAGAACAATTGCCAAAAGCGCCACGTAGTTGGCCACGAATATCTGATAGTGGATCGGTTGGAGCGAGCGGCCCGTCAAAAGCTGTTGATTGAACACCGCGAAGGACATCAATGCGAGTGAGGCAGTGAAGAGCACCTGAGGCGCTTTCCAGTCGATCTTGCCGCGCCTGGCTTGAATCGCCAGAACAGCGAGCACGGCTGCGCTCAACAGTTCAGGCACGCGAAAAAGATCAGGTGCATGTGTGGGGATCATTAGGATTGACGTATCGGTTTCTGACGCCCGGTGAGAGAGCAGGATAGCGTAAGGCACGAGCGCAGCAAGAGCGAACGCCCCAACAACGCCAAACACAAACGCGACGCGGCGCCACTCCTCAGGACGAGCTGCCAGCCAAACGATACCAAGGCAAGCTAACCACGCGGCGGCAGCGGTCCATAAATAGAAATAAGAAAAAATGAGGAGCGCCAGCATAAATCCCGCAGTCATGGACCAGCCTACGATGCTTCGGCGTGTCTCACTACGCAGCGCGTACCACACAGCCACGCACATCATGAATAGGAGTGGGAAGGTGACTGACGGCTGATAACGTCGCAGGAACGGAAAAAAATCATCGGCTAAGATAGGCAGACCCAGAAGCACGCGCGCTTCTCCTTGAGACGCGACCATCATGCCCAGACAAAGGACAACCAGCGCGCCGGTTGCCGCCAGCCGGGCATCGCCGCCGATAGTCTTTAAGAGCCAGAAGATCGCAAGCGTCGAAAGGAAAGCCACAATTACAATCAACGCGATGAAAGCAGTGGTGGCCGTGATGCCCAAAGCGCGCGCCGGTAGAGCAATGGCATACGCGGGAACAAATTGAATGGAAAAAAGTGATTCTGGCTGCGGTTGGTTCGGCCTGTCGTCGCGTCCCGAATAAGGATCGTTTCGCCGCGGCCGGCCGTCAACGAGCGCGTTGATATACGCGGAATAGGCAACCTCATCGACTTGCACTGAGACATAAGAGCCCTGCCAATTCGCACCACGCGCGATCCACATGTTCAACTGCGGCCACAAGGCAAGCAGCATCATCGCCGCGGCTGCCAGGACTCCCCACTTCCACTCGCCAATCTTTTGCTTTCGTGTCTCTTCGCTCATATTCAAAGGCGCGCAACCTGCTACTGTGATTGTATCTGCCCGAGCTTTTTGCGCATCTCGGCGGCGCGGTCCGCGTCGCGATCCATCTGCAGTGCGCGGTTGAGTTCGAGTACGGCCTCGCCCTTACGGTTCGTCGCAGCGTAACTCAGGCCTAGTTGATAGCGAGCGGCGACGTCACTGGGGTCCTTTGCAAGCACCCCGCTGTATTCGCGAATTGCTCCCTCGTGGTCGCCCATTGCGGCGCGGGTCCGCGCCAGATTGAAACGGGCCGAAATGGCAGAAGGATCGCGTTCGAGCACCAGCGAAAACTCGCGCTTTGATCCAGCGTAGT
>DASYMB010000416.1:0-8621 GCA_036009285.1 Pyrinomonadaceae bacterium
TCAGAAATACTTACTTATGCGGCTCGACCTACACGGTCTTGCGTACACCCCACCGTCCGCGATCCTGGTCGCCTTTTCCTGATTGGCTTTCCGCGCGGACAAAATAATAGAACAGGTTGGCTACGCCGGGTTGGTCGTGCCACTGAGTAACATCTCCGGTTAAACCGGAGGTTCCAAAATCTTCAAAGGTAAGAAATGGACAAGGATCGTTAGGTGTCGGAGCGTCATGCCCGTTACCCTGCGCATCTATGTGCGGCCTCGCGCCATCGAAATAAACTGCAGATGAAGTTGGGCTCAGCCCTCCGGTTTCGCCGGACACGTAAATCCGGATGCGGACGAGTCCACCTAATCCAGCGTCCAGCGAGTTTTGGATGCCTTCTCGCACAAGAGCTTCCGCTGGGTTACTAATCGCGTTGGTCGCGAAGAACTCTCCCAAAATTGGCTCGCGGTTCTTATCGCCGGGCTTCGGTCGAACAAAATGCCATTGCGGTGTCATCAAATCTCCTCACTAATTCTTAAGCCAAGTGACAATTATGTCCTGCTCAACTTGTCTGAATTCCTGGTCGCCTGTGATCAAGTGTGCTTTCTTCTGCTTCGCCAACGCAGCCGCAAAGCAATCGGCAAAAGACATTTTGTGCTTAGACTTGAAACCTGCCGCTTCATGCGCAAGTTCCCAGTCAGCATCGACGAAACTAATTCCCAGTTGCCTCAATTGCCGAGTACTGGAATCGGCCTCCGCTACGGACACTTCACGCGCGAGGATGTACCACACCTCACCCACGTTGACCACGGACATAAAGAGTGGGACATCCTCTTCATGCGCATCGGCCATGATGTTCGCCATCTTTTCAGCGGAGGGCTCACCTCCCAGGTAGGACATGATTGCCCATGAATCCAACACGATAGCGCGCGGCTTACGTGCCATTTATCGCTCCCTCTCTTTTTTCTTCTCGGCCATAAGAGCTTTTAGTAAACCCTTGCCTTTGAACTTGCCACGGAGGCTGTGTACATACTCGCGCGTGATTGGCCTGAGGGTAATTTCCTTCGCCTCCTCATCGAGCTCGATTTGAATGCGCGTTCCCTCTTTGATTCCGAGCTTCCTACGCATGGACGAAGGAATTACAATCTGACCTTTAGATGTCGCTGTAGTCTCCACGTTAGCCCCCTCCTCCCACGAATGTAGAAAAGTCTACCTAACTCTATAAAGTAAATCAATCACGTATAGGTGTTACATTTGACCAAAAGTTGGACTAGGTGACTACCGGGTGCAAACTATTACTTACGACAGCGGTTTAGAGCCGATCGCAGGGGAGGCATGGCGTAACCGAACAGGATGTGGCCCTGACAGCGCGGTGTACGCCCAGGGCGACGAACGCACGCGCGGTTAGTCCACCACTCTGATTCTTACCTCGGCGCTGTTGGTGCGGATCTCGGGGACGTACATGGCGTGACCGAGGACGGGGAGGGCGTGGAAGGTGCCTGGGGATTCGGCGCGCATTTCGTAACTCAATTGCCAGATGCCTTCGGAAAGGTGATCGATGAAGAGTGCGACTTTGCGATCGCGCAACTCCTGGTAGACCCAGCGCGTGCGGCCAGTGAAGTCGAACGCGGAGGTGAAGTTCATCAACGATGACTTGCTGGCGGCAATACGATCGCTATTACCACCGCTAACCCGGTCGCTACCGCTCGCGGTACTGACAAGAGAAGAGCGGTCGCTGACGCTCAATGCAGGCAGGATGCCTGCGCGTCCAGCGTTAGATGCACTGTCCGGAGCAAGACCGTTGGCCCGGTCGCTACCGCTCGCGGTTCTGACAAGAGCGGGCGAGACGCCCGCGGTCCCAGTATTTGCGCTCTCGTTACTGCCAGGACTTTGGACATTGGACATTGTACTTGGGACTCTTGAAAGAGCGGCGGATTTGAGTTCCTTTACAAAGAGATTCTCGCCGCTGCGAAGTTGGACGGCTTCGAGGCCGGCGGGTTTGAGGTCTTCGAACAAAAGATATTCGTAGTTATTCTTCGCTTCGATAGTGATCACTGTCTCCACGCGCTCGCCGCTCCGGACGGTGTCACCATCGTTTAGCGGCACGCGTTCGGAGACAAAGCCCTTGAGCAGGGTCGCGTGATTGACGAGTTTGAAATACTGACGGCGAACAAAGATTTCGTTTCCGGCGGCGGTGATTGGTTCCTCGAGACTGAAGAACTTTGCCTGGGCCGAGAAATAGAGTGGACCGGCGCCACTTGTTCGTCGAATAGTGATCTCATTGGCGCCGTCGCGAATAACTTCGCGCGGGATCTCAAACTTGCTGGGAGCGCTGAGCGCGTCGGCAGCCGTGATCTGTTTGCTCGCTACGGAGTTTCCGTTGACCAGCAACTCGTAGCTGAGTTCAGGTTGTGCTTCCCTGGTGGTGCGCAGGTAGTCGTTGAGCGTCAGCACGACGATGGCAGTGTCACGCGTATTGCTCCACTGGGCGCCGCGGCGATTTTTGAGCAGCCAGTTGGTAGCGGGCTCGACCAGTTTGTTCTGCGGATCGATTGTTAATAAAGCCCGGACGACAAAGGAAGTTGCTTCGACGCCACCTTCCGACCAGTGCCAGTAAATGCCGTCTTCGCCCCAGTGGGCGGTGGCGATAACGGAGGGATCGGAGGTTGGCCCACCCTGTTGCACGATTGAAGTGTGAGGCTGCGAATCGATCTGCACGCCGTTTTCCAGGTTTTCAATTAGAGTTTTTGCCTTGTCGTGGTAGCCGTAGCTGTGCGCGGCGAGGGCGAGCAGGGCGCGGGTGTAGGCGTTGAGCCGATCGCGGTTGGCGAAGAGGTTGTCGAAGGCTATGGATTGGAAATCAGTCGCTGAATTGGTAACAGCGCCCGCCCTAACGGTTGGGCTACTGCCCCGATCTGGCCCACCCGCTACCGCAGGTGGTTCTAACAAGTGCGCTGCGAGGGCGTGGAGCATCCAGGCTTGCTCGTCGTAGTTGGTTTCTTCTTCGACCAATTCCTTGTCGAGATAGGTTGCCCCGCGGGCAGCGACGTCTTGTTTCACCTCGATGCCGGCTTGGCGCGCGAGGGTCATTCCCCAAAGCACGTAGGCAGTCATGAAGTGATCGCTGTCGCCGTCTTTCCACCAGCCCCAACCGCCGTCGGCGTGCTGGAAGTTGTAGAGACGTTCAAGACTCTGGCGCGTGATCCGATCGAGTTCCTTCAGATCGTGTTTGGGTTTTTGATTACCGGAACCCGGCGCTGGACCATCCGGACCGGAACGTTCGATCCCGCCGAAGATCTTGTGCATTGCGTCTTCGGGTTTCAATCCGACATCGCGCAGCGTCTTTGCGGTGATCGCCGCGGGCAGAAAGCGGCTCATGGTTTGTTCGGTGCAGCCGTAAGGATAGTCGACGAGATAAGGCAGCGCATCGAGCATCGTCGTTGCCATGCTCGGGGCTATTTGTACAACAAGCCCCGTGGTTTCAGTGCGCCGCGCTTTAGGAATATAGAGTTTGATCGCAACACTGTCTCCGCGCAGTTTGCCGGAGCGGGAAACAAACTTCTCGATACCGTGCTCGTAAACAGTGAAAGTCTTTTCCATCGCATCGGCGAATTTACTACTTCCATCCAAGGCGCGCGCTTCCACTTTCAACTTCGCTTCACCCGCTTGGGTGACGGCGACGAGCCAATCGACTCTCGCTTCGCTGCCGGGTTTTATCTCTATCGGCGACGGCTCGCCTAACCCTCCCTGACGGTCGGGCTTCTGATTGTTCTCCCCGAACCCTCCCTTATGGTCGGGCTTCTGATTGACAACCACGCCGGTGACGGTCAAGCCTTCAGCCGTTAGCGACGACGCGACATGCAGCGGCTGATCGGTGTTGTTATTGATGACACCCGATACAGTCACCTCGTCACCGACGACGAAAAAGCGCGGCGCCTGCAGCCGCACGATGAGCGGTTGCTTCGTGCGCGTGGACGCGTTGCCGATGCCGAATTGATTTCCCGTGGTCGCGACCCGCGCGGTCGCCTGCCAGGTCGTCAGGGAATCCGGATACTTCACCTTCACTGTCGCGGCGCCATTCGCATCCGTCATCACGTCCGGCAGCCAGAGGATCGTCGAACGAAAGTCGCTGCGCACTTGCACGGATAGGTCCTGCCCGGGAGGCGGAGGCGATGGCTCGGCGGCGGATTTTCTAAAGTCATCCGTTGGACGACCCGCGGCAGACAATTCGCTGATGGATCTTTGCGCGACGATGCCGTCAGCGAGCGAAGCGGGCGCAGGCGCATCTTTCCGGAGGCGTTCATCCCGGTTGCCGGTTACTGTGGTAACTTGATCAGCTCCATAACCACTGCCGCCAGCGCCGGGGCCGCCGGAGTTGCCGCCCTCTCCATCTTCCTCGCTTCCGACTTCTTTGATATCGATCAACTGTCCATTGTGCGCTTCCACCAGCCGCAGGTAAGACTTCTGACTGAACGTGCTCTCAGTCTGCACCGAGTGCGATCGTTTGCTGCCGTAATAGAACTGCCGCGGATCGCCGGCGTAGTCGCGCTGAATGTAATTGACTGACTCGTCGATCAACGAGAGCGCTATTTCCGCGGCGACTGGTTTGCCGCTCTGGTCCCTGGCTGTGATCGAAAACGTTCCTTCTTCGCGCGGTTGATACTGCTCGCGCTCGGGCTTCATATCGACTGATAAGAAATGTTCCACTGGCGGCACCACTATTTGCTTCGTGTCTTCGAACAACTCCGCATCGCTTACCATCAAGGCGTTGAGAAAAATGTTGGGGACATGGCTTTCTTCAATCGGCACCTCGATGAGCTTCGCGGTGCCGGTGACGTGAACGAGCTTGTAGCTGTAGAGATCGTCGGTTTCAACGCTGAAGAGAACATAACGATCGTTACGAAACACCGAAAGCATCACCGCGGCCGTTTGTCCGGAGCGGAAGGTGTCCCTATCGACGATGATCTCGACACCTTCGTGGCGATAGCCAAGTTCGCTGGTTGCGTTTGTAGCCACAAACACGTACGTCTCGGCTTTAATCGGCGGCAGCAATCGAGTTCGCTTCGTAGCGCCCGGTATTACCTGACTGCTTTCCCATGAAACCCGATAGTAGCCATCGCGCTCGGGCGTGAACTGCAGTTGCGCGGCGCCTTGCTCGTCAGTCTTCAGGTTTCTGGTGAGTATGTCCTCGTGCTGATACCCGCGAAACTTCAGCCGCCACGGTTTCCCTTTAGTTACTGGCGGCGGAAATGCCTCGGACCTTTGCTGCAGCAGGCGCAGCTCGTTGCCTTTCACTTCGCGTCCACTCGGATCGAGCCACACTTCCCACCAGTAGTCGCGCGTAATCTTCACCGTGCCTTCGGTGGTTACCGGTTGTTCGTTGGCATCGAGCGCTTTGAAGTCGACCGTGACTTTCTCTTGCGGACGATAGATGTTTCGCTCCGCTCGTGGGTAGACATAATAGTCCCAGCGCGTGACGCGCACGCGGTCGCCGGCAACGATCTCGCGGCGAGAAGAATCGGTAACGCGCGCTTCGATGCGATACTCGAAATCCTGATTGTAGTTCTCGCGCGGCGTAGGGAAAGTGAGCACAGCCCTGCCGCCGGCATCGGTCTTTATTGTTTCGCGTTTGACGATCTGTCCCTGGCCGCCGTAGTAGCCGCGGACGCGTTGTTGTTCCAGGTCGTCGTAGTACCAGGAATAATCGTGATGCGGATACCAGTAGTGATAAAAAGGATTTTGATAGACTACGACTTCAACCGCGGCATTGCTCACCGGCCCACCAAAATAATAATCAGCCTGGATGGCTACTTCGACTTTCTCGCCCAGCCGGAACGACTTCTTCCGGCCATTCTCTTCCGGAGTCTTAACCGCAACTCTAAACTCAGGCAGCTTGTACTCCTCGAGGCGAAATAGTTTTGCGCCACCGATGCTGTTCTTGCGGCCCTGGTCCCAGAACTGAACGTTGTATTCGCCGAGCGGCAACTGTTCCCCCAGATCGAGCGAGGCCCAGGCGCTGCCGAAACTGTTGAGGGTCGCTTTGCCTTCGCTCACTTTAGTGCCGCGTGGATCATTGATCTGATATTCGACGATCTGATTCGCCGGAGTTGAATAGATGCCACTGCCCAAACGACGCGCGATGAATTTCCACTGCACGGTTTCCTTTGGACGATATGCGGGACGATCGGTGAAGGCGTAAATGCGCCAGGCGTCACCACCGGCGCTGTTGCCGCCGGCGGATCCGGACGCGAAAGCCTGGCGATCGTTACTGCCGGTATTAATCGCGGCGGCCGCGTAGAGGTTTCTGCTGCTCGAGACATTTTTTAGTTGGAACGGCGCCAGGCCATCGCTGTTTGTGGTTTGCGCGATCCGGCGAGAATGCCACCTGTCTTTGTCGTAATAACTTTCCCACAACGTCACGTTTGCGTTCGCAATAGGCGCGCCGGTCACCGCATTTGAAAAATAGACGAGGGCCTGTTTTGCCGAGGACTTCAGGACCAGGGAAGCATCTGTAATTAAGACGAGGTCGCGCGCCGAAAGCGAACCGCTCCGGGCTTCAAGCAAATAGGCGCCGAGGGGGAGTTTGCCGTTTATCCGGACTTCCTCGCTGCGTTCTTTATGATCGCCTTTGGAGTCGAGGTCCTTAGCCCATGCTTTAACGGGCGCGCGTCCGGCCACCCGTGGTTTTTGAATCCAGTTCTCGACCTCTCCATCGCCTTCGTCTTCTTCCAGGTTTTTCGTGAAGCGGACGTCGTGTGTCAGGTCGATTTTGTACAGAGCAAAATCAAGGTGGCGAATGTTCCGCGCCTCGAGACTAAACTGAAGCTCCGAATCTGGCAGGAAGATATTCGAGACGGCGACACTAAGAGTCGGATCGATTATCTGCTTGATCTGATCGATCGCTTGATCGTAGTAACGGGTTTGGCCTTTCGCAAATTCTCGGGTGAAACGGCGATAAAGTTCGAGGGCCTTTACGTAGTCGGGCTCCTGTTGCCATTGGCCTTCGTCCAATTGACGAATTATCCCACTGCTGTTCATCCATTCGGCATAGTGAAAGAGCGCATCGTCGTACCAGGCGGTTTGTTTGCCCGCCTTCAGCGCGGCCTCAAATTCGTCGGGGACACCCTGGCGCGTTTCCATGTCGCCCGTGTTGCGCATGGTCATCGCGATCAGAAAATGCAGATGGGCCTGGTCGTTTGCACTCGGGCTGATCTTCAGCGCGTTTTCCAGAACATCGAGGGGAATGTAGTTGCCGTAATAGGTGTAGACGTAATACTCGTTTGGTTCGGGCGGCTCAGCGGCCTTAAAAACGATGCGGAGATAACGCTTGCGCGCAACTTCGGACTCACGCTGGCCGGCCCACCAGTCGAGCGCCTGTTGGTAATGGGGCCAGGCGCCGCCCCAGTTCATCTGGTTGCGCCGAGTCCAGAAAAAATCACCCAGGGATTCGTGAGCTTCAGCCCAAACCAGATCGCGCTCGTCGTCTTTGTCGTTCGTGCGGATCAGTTCTTCGAGTTGCTTCTGCGCGAGTTCAAACTTTGTTGTGTCTGCAGTTTCAGTCCCCGCTTGTGCGCGCCAGGACGTGTCGGCAATTCGGAAGTCAACCCAGCGAGCTTCCGCGGGCGATAGCGTGTGCCTGTCCGCGCGCGCGTAGATCTCATTGGCGCGAGCGTATGAACCGGAAGCGTAAAACTGTTCCGCGTCGGATTTTAGTTTTGAGTAATCAGCTTGCTGAGCTGCGTTAGGCAGCAGGTAGAGAAGTCCGAATAGCGCGATGGAGATGATGGTTTTCATGGTTGGGTTTGGTGGCAGTTGATTCTCAAAGTTAGCTATAGCCGGCTAACTCCCAGATAGATCGTTAGACCTGATGGAGTCGCCCTTTGTTCCGCTTAGATGAACGAAAGGATTGAATGGACTTGCGCGGAGGTAGAGTTACAGCCTCACCCCGTTGAGCCACAGAACAGAGATGGAGGCCTTATACCAGATAGCGCTCTATGTTGAGGGCACCATGGAAGACTCCTAAGATATCGATCTTGTTATCGTGCTTGATGGGTAGGCTATCCGGTAATGACCGTAAAGAAGAATTCGGATTTCGCGGGTATCGGCGGACTCGTACTCGTGTCCGATCTCGGGATGGTTCTTGAGCAGTTGGGCCTTTAAAAAGATACCCGCAACCGTGCGAGCGGCAGCGTCTCGATTATCGACGGCGATGTAATCATAGATATCCTTAAGCCATGTCTGAGCTTCCGCTGTCCACTCTATCTCAACTAAGTGTTTATGCGACGCTCCATCTCTTCGTTCGTAAGAGTCCGACTTTCATCCGAGTCTTTGAGTCCCCGTTGGATCATCAAGTCAAACGCAAGCTCACGGACAATTTCGTCACAGGAGCTATCGTCAGGCTGCTTCTGGACAAGTTCGGTGATCTGTTCCTTCGCCGTAGATATCATCTCATCTCCACTCGGAATTCTATCGCAACTGTCCCAGGTCGGGAAAGACTACCCCCGGTCCATCATCTAAATAAGTGCGGCTTACCAGTCTTCCTGGGCGATGTATTTGAGCACGGATTTAATGGAGGCGACGGCGTAAGTGCCGTCAGACCTGGTGAAGGGTATGTGGCGATAGCGGCCCAGCGACATTTTGT
>DASYMB010000417.1:0-4427 GCA_036009285.1 Pyrinomonadaceae bacterium
CAGTGCCTGCTGATCGTAAACACACCATTCCCTACGGCGTTGCCATCACCATGGGAAGCATCATCTCCATCGCTATCTTTCGCACTTGAAACGCCACCATCGAACCTCGAGCAACTGAAAACACGGGAGAATCAACCATGCGCAACAAACGCTTTTTTATTGTCTTAGCCGGGGCACTGATTTTCGGACTGCTCGCTGCGGTTTCAGTTACCCGGTATCTCTCGAGCGCGCAGGCGTACACCAAGAACCTGAACCGCGTTGCGGTTGCCAAGGTAGCGATTCCTCTCGGTACAAAAATTATTCCCGAGCAGGTGATGGTGGTCCAATTTCCGCCGGAGTCGACACCGGATGGCGCCTTCGAATCAGTCGAAAAATTAACTGGACGTGTGGCGGTGATGAACATTGCGCCGCGCGAGCCGATCACCGAGGCGCGACTGGCTCCGGAGGGAACAGCGGGCGGACTGTCTGCCGTAATCCCGGAAGGTTATCGAGCAATGACCGTCAAGGTTGATGACGTGGTGGGTATTTCCGGCTTCATCATGCCCGGCACGCTTGTAGACGTCGT
Source organism: Pyrinomonadaceae bacterium (assembly GCA_036009285.1). GTDB lineage: Bacteria > Acidobacteriota > Blastocatellia > Pyrinomonadales > Pyrinomonadaceae > PSRF01. The sequence continues at coordinate 566 of DASYMB010000417.1, forward strand.
CGTGGTTATCGATCCAGCGGAGAAAGCCGGAATGCAGGATCCGATTTCCAAGATCGTACTGCAGAACATCAAGGTGCTGGCAAACGGTCAGAACATTGACAAACCTGAAAGCGAGCGCGAAGCGAACAGTGTTAAAGCAGTCACCCTGCTGGTAACTCCTGAACAAGCCGAAAAACTCGCCCTCGCTGCAAGTGAAGGAAAGTTACAGCTAGTGATGCGTAACTCAATCGATCAAGGCAACGAGCAAACTACCGGAATAAACAAACGCGGTCTGCTCAGCGGGGAGCGCGCTATGCCGGCGCCTGAACCCGGCGCGTTAAAGAGCGAACAGGTGAAACCCAATCCAAAGCCGTTCACACGACAGCCTCGCGCCGAACTAAAACCAGCAGTTGAGAATTTGCCTGTAGTCGTGCCGCCACGCGCCTCGGTCGAAATGATCGAGGGAGCGAAGAAACGCAGCGTGGATTTTCCGTAATGAAAAACAAATTCGCGTACGGGCGTTAACACCAGTTCACCGTTTTAGCAAAAAGGAGCTACAGATCATGCACAGCCGTTCCCCAATCACACGCCGCGTAAGCCTGCTGCTGGCGTCGCTGATGATCGTTGCAATCAATTCTATGGCCCAGGCGCAGGCGACCTCGTACAAGGCTTCCTTCAAGGACAATAAAGAGGCCGTGTCGGTTAACGTCCTGGTGGGCCAATCGCGCGTGATCAATTTCGACCGGCCGGTCGGCCGCTTCTCGGTTTCAAATCCCGAGATAGCAGAGGCGGTGCTGGTCACTCCCGATCAAGTGCTGGTGAATGGCAAGGCTTTTGGTCAGGTCAACTTTATCGCCTGGGAACAGTCAGGCGGGGAGTATCTCGTTTTCGATGTTTACGTGCGCGCTAATCTTTCGTTGATTGATTCGCAGATTCGCGCACTGTTTCCGAAAGACGATATTCGACTAAGCCAAGCGAACGGCTCGGTTGTTATTTCGGGAAACGTGACGGATCCGAAAACGGCGGCGCAAGTTGATAGCGTGGTCCAGGCCGCCGGGTTCAAGACAGTTAACATGCTGGCGTCGCCAGTGAAAAACATCGCGCAGGTGCAATTGCAGGTTAGAGTCGCTGAGGTCAACCGCAACAAGCTGCGCGACTACAGCACTTCGTTCATGACTATTCCGCAGGGTGGCACTGCCGGCTACGTTAATAGTGGCGGCGGACCCAGTCAACTCGACAACTTCTCAGTAAGCCCGGTCGAAACCATACTTCACAGCCTGGTCTCCCCGGCACTGAATCTATTTGTCTTCAATCGGCAGATCAATACGTCCGCGATGCTTCGGTTGTTGCAAACGCAGGGCGCTTTTCGCGAACTCGCGGAACCGAACCTGATAGCGATGGATGGCCAACAGGCGAGTTTCCTGGCGGGCGGTGAGTTTCCAGTTCCGGTGGTCCAGGGCGGCGGTACAGGAAGTAGTTTGGCCATGACGGTAGTGTTTAAGGAGTACGGCGTACGTCTAAATTTCAAACCAACAATTCTTGATGAAGATCACATTCGCCTGGAGCTCGAGCCGGAAGTTTCCACAATCGATTTTGCTAACGGCGTAAAGTTCAATGGCTTTGTAATTCCTGGCCTGCGCACACGGCGCGCAAAAACTGGAGTTGAACTGCGTGATGGTCAGTCGTTTGCACTGGCCGGACTGCTTGATAACTCCGAGACGAAGTCATTCTCCAGAATCCCTATTGTTAGTGAGATTCCGGTGATCGGGAATTTATTCAAGTCCAAGTCTTTTCAGAAAAACGAAACGGAGTTGATGTTCATCGTCACTGCTCAACTGGTGAAGCCCGTCAACCGCGACGACCTGCCGCAGATGCGCGGCGTTGACGGCCTAAGAAATGGATCGCCATTAGGTCTCGAACCCAAGAGTGAAGAGATTCAAGGTCGAACCGGTTTCTCAGTTACCGATCAGAATGGCGTGGAAACGCCCGCTGCGGCGCCTAAGCCGGCGGAACCAGTGAAGACTGCGGAGCCAGTCGTGGACCCGAAGGCGAAGAGTGGAACGGAAACGAGCAGCGGCTCGTCCACAAGCATCTCGGTGAACGCAACGCACAACATCAACCCCGCACTTCCCGTCGCGCTCACGATGCCGATGGCCCTTGGCCCGCAACCTCTCAAACCATAGCGGCGTGTCTCCGGACGGTTCCAATTCCAGGCAGAAGCCCGACTGTTAAGGAGGGTTCCCGCTGAGAGTTGGAAATACAGCCCTTCCTGACGGTCGGGCTTCTGCCTGGAATGCTAGCTCGCAAAACATCGAACGCTCCAGCAGGAGGCAAGGAACATGAACAGCTTGGCCCAAAGAAGAAAAGGTGAACGCGGCTCGGTGCTGGCGATGAGCGCGATAAGCATGTTGGCGCTGCTGCTCGCCACCGGACTCGCCGTTGACGTCAGTCATTTCTACACGGCGAAAGTCGAGTTGCAAAACGCCGCGGATGCTGCCGCACTCGCCGCGGCTTCGCAACTCAACTCAACGTCAGGCGGCATCAAGTGCGCGATTAACGAAGCGACCAAAACGCTGAACAAGTATGACTTCAAAACCAGCGTTACGATCGTCAGCGCTAACATCACGTTTGCAACGAACCTGAACGGGAGTTACATGGACAGCGCGAGTGCTATCGCTAGTCCCACCAACATTCGCTTCGTCAAAGTTGCCATTCCACCCAAACCCGTGGGCGTCACCTTTGCCGCAATCGCGCTTGGGCCGACCCAGACCATTCCGGCTTCGGCAACTGCGGGAATGTCGATCGGACTTACGATGAACAAGTTCTACACCGCCTACACGTTCATCGAGTCGCCTGCCGCGCCAATCGTTAAAGGCGCAGTCCTGACGCTGAACGCGAAGGCGTACAACGATCCCGCGCCGACCAGTTATCGAGTTTTGGCGGGACCTGACGGCGACCTGGTTCTCACTGGTCCAATTCACGCGTACGGATACATCGGCAGCAGTTACAACATCGCCACGCTTTCAGCCGCCGAGATGTGCCGCTACGCGAAGATCGGAACCAACACACGTTTTGGCGATTACAGTCCGACCAATGTTCACCCTAGCGTGAATCCGATTGATGAACCGCCGGACACGATCACGCAAGAGAACATTTCGTATCGGCAGTACACCGACATGCAGGGCAACGGCACGGTGCAAAACAGCGGCGGCATGAAGAATCGCCGCATCATGACTGTGCCCATCGCTTCCAATACGAGCTACAACGTATCGAGCAAAACAGTGACATCGAATCGCCTGGCCGCGTTCTTCATCCGCAAGAAGATGGCGACCGTTCCCACTACTGCGAATTGCAATCTGGAGGTCGAGTACATTGGCGCGCCGCTCGTAGTTCCGGAAGGAACCTATGCACCTGGCGGAACGGCGATGAGCGAGCTCACTATTCCGGTCTTGTACAAATGAGGTGATGTTATGCGTAAGCCGACGAAAACACAGCAACGCGTTCGTCGCTTCCTTAGAAAGGAACGCGGCACGCAGATTCTGGAATTAGCGATTTCCTTGCCGGTGATGCTGATGCTGCTTGGCGCCGTGGGTGAGTTTGGCAGATTCTTCTACACCTATTCGGCACTCGAGAACGCGGTTCGCGCCGGCGCGCGCCACGCTTGCAAGTGGGAGCGAAACGCATCCTGGACCATCCCTGAAACCAGCAAAATGGTCGTCTATGGCGACTACTCAGACACTTCAAACGGACCGATTCTGCCCGGGCTTACCACCAGCAATGTAGTGGTTACGGCGAATGGTCCATCGGTTAACAATATCGATTCTGTGACTGTGAGCATCGTTGACTATCAATACACGCCGCTCTTCGATCTGGGAGCGATTAC
>DASYMB010000418.1:0-7009 GCA_036009285.1 Pyrinomonadaceae bacterium
CATCCCGGTCCTCCTTTCTCGTTCAACGGTCGCGTTCACGCGAACGGAAATATTTATGTAAATGGAAGCGTCAGCTTTCTGTCGAAGGTCACGACAGCCAATGAATTGGTTTACGACGTGCTGCGCAATGGCGTTGCTCGCAACGCCGCGACTGTTACGGTTCAGGTTGGCGCGGTTAGAGTTCCGCTGACGATGGGCAGCATGTTTGGCGGTCCGAATATTGTCGGCGCAACTCCCGGCCAGCGAGGTTTCTTTCCAGGTTCGCCAGACGGAAACGTAAACGGCGCCTGGGATGCCAGTTCGGTTGGACCGGCGAGCGCGGGAGTAGCCAATCAGTTTGGCGGTCAGGTACAAACCCGCACCACGGGCGCCAGCGCTCTGGTTTTGCCGATGCAATTAACCGGTACTTCGACGCTGGAAATAATCAAACGCCGCACCCCTTCCGATCCGCAAGTTGTCCGCGATTCGCGCTACCACTCAAAGGCCCAGGTTCGCATTCTGATCGACGACGAAACGTCCGCTGCCGTTGACACGTCCGGAATTCCAGCCGGTCAGGGCGAACCACTGTCGACTTTCGATCCGATCCCCTTGCCTAACGTAGACGCTACCGCAGGCGGGGGCAGGGCCCTGTGGCGCGTGCCCGACACCGGCGGCCCAAATTATTCTGACAATGCCGGTTCGTGTGTGCTTCAAGCAAATGGGGGAACTCCTAACCAGGCGCTAACGGTTCGCGGCGTGAAGGCAACCACTCAAACGAATGTGACCCCCTACGGGTCAACCGTTCAGGTCCCTAAGATTCCCGCCGGCGCCGGATTGTCTGGTCGAATTCTTATTCAAATCGTGGACAGCAGCGGTAACGCCATCGATGTCACGCGACAAATTCTCAGCATGGGTGTGACGGTGGGTGAACCAAACGCGATAGTCACGTTGCAGCGACCGTTGTGGGCTGCGTTCACGCAGGGCGGTCGGGATGCGAGTGCAGCGCAGAATATTGCTCCCGACGGTACTCCCTATTTCAACTGTCTCACCGACATTCTCGGAAAAACTAATATCGCAGTTGACGGTCAACTTCAGACTGCGCCCGGCCCGGTTCAGAATGCACAGAATGGTTATCTCACCAGACTCGTGGATGACATTGCGGCTGGACAAGCTTTGCGAGCAGACATTCCACCCTCGCTTGTTATAGCTGACTGGGGCACGCCCACCTGGGCCAACAACAAAGAGTGGAACGCCATCGTTCCGATCAATGTCTATAATGTGCGCGAAGGCTGCATCGACAGCGTAAATTGCAACGCGGTTTACGAACGCGGCATAACCAACGTGGTCGAGCTCAACATGAAAAACCTGGCGCGTTGGCTCGATGGAGTTTATGACAACAACCTTTTGGCTGGCAGTCCGGCCGTGAGTGGAAACATTGCCAACCCCGGCGGATTTACCGTTTACATTTCCGATCGCCGCGGCGATAAAGTGAAACCGACGAACGATTTCACGAACGCGGTAGTTAATAGCAGCAATGGGATGGTCGATAACATAGACATTTACGGAGTCAACGGCATATTGGATCCGGGTGAGGACGTGCAGAACAGCGGAGCGCCCATCGGTAGTGCGTTAATTAAGGACCTTGGCGAACTGCCTGACCCGGCGGTGTTGGTGGGAAACTATGGTGCGGATCTAACTATGCGAGCTCTGACGGTCGCGGCTTGGGATAATCCCAACAAATATTTCCGTCGTTCGGTCCGGCTATTCAACGGCGAGGATTTGCAAATCACAGGCGCTGCCGACAAATTGTCGGCCACGCAAGGGATCACAGTGGCAACCGAGAACATGCTTTACCTTTGGGGTAACTACAACACGACCGGAATCAATCTCGCGCCGCCGCTCGGCACTGCGTCGCTGAATGAACCGGCCGCGCCCTTTCGCTATCTTGGCGATCAGGTGCCCGCCTCGCTCGTGTCGGATGCGTTCTTTCCGTTATCAAAAACCTGGTCGGATAGTTGTAGCGCAATGTATCCCGGAAACCTCGGCAATCGCCGCGCTGATCTGAACCTGCCAGGCGATACAGCGGAGACAGCCGTTAGAGCCGGAATCATTTCCGGCAACAACCTCGGCGCGCTGGCCGGCGCTCCCGACGCGGGGAACTCCGCCGCCGGCGAATCCCGACTCAACGGTGGCATGCATAACTTCCCACGCTTCCTCGAACTGTGGGGCGCGCGCTGGAATTTCGCAGGGTCGCTCATTCCGCTTTATCACTCGACCCAGGCGGTTGGTCCATACAACTCGAACTCGACCATCTACAGCCCGCCAATAAGAAACTGGGCCTTCGACTCCACCTTCCTCGATCCTAACAAACTGCCGCCGTCAACTCCGCAGTTTCAATACATTCAGCCCACTGCCTTCAGACAATTGCTGTAGTCCCAAGCAGAAGCGACCGGTAGTGAGCGCTCTTGTTGTAAAGCAAACTGTTAGTTTGCGGGGGTTACCAACGCTCAGGGTAGTGATAACGAAGCGCTCGCAAACTAACATTTTGCGTTTACGAGAAGAGAGCCCTTCCTGACGGTCGGGCTTCTACTTGGACGATAGACTGGCTCTCCAATTTTTTCTGGAATCCATTCACCCCGAACATTGACCTCCAAATTCGTGGAAAACTCCCCTCATCAGGACTATTCATAAGGGTGAGACGAAAACTTGGAAACCAGACTCGGAGGTCATTACCCTTGAAGAGAACGCTTCTTTTACTCGCGGCCATCGTCCTTATTGGGGCGCCTATGACGGCATTAGCCGACACGTTTACGTTCCAGGCCCCGATCACCGCGCCCAATCAGGGTAACGGCGGGGCAAAGCAGTTTGACCTCGACCACCACAGCGCTTATACCTGGCGCATCGACGGTGTGAATCTCGCGGGCAAGACGATTACTGGAGCGAAACTTACCTTCAGCAATATCAGTAACTGGGATCGCAACGCGAACATGCTCTTCGTCCACTTGCTCGATACGGCCCGGAATGCCGGCGCTGCTTCTTTCCTCGATGCCAGCGGAACACCCGTGCCCCAGTCGCAGATAATGGACAACTTCGCGGGTAGTCTTTTCAACAGCAATCCACTGGTCGCGCCGGGCACTGGCAACACTTTCTTGTTCAACCAGAGCTTTACAACTACTCCCACTACGTTCGTTTACAACTTCACGGCTCAACAGTTGACGATACTCAGTGCTTACTTCATGAGCGGAAACAACATCGCCTTCGGACTCGATCCTGATTGCCACTTCTGGAACAACGGCATCAAGTTTGAATTTACAACCGCTGATAACACCGTGCCTGAGCCGACCACCATGGCCCTGCTCGGAACCGGAATCGCGGGGCTGTATCTGAAGCGTCGCCGCCGGAAGCAAGCAGCCGCACAGGTCTAGAGCCCTCAGCTAAACCAAAAATAAAACAAGACGCGGATGGTCAGCTACCATTCGCGTCTTTTATTTTGTGGTGCACTTATTTAGAGCATTAAAATTCCGGCTGAGGGAAGCAGGATTGGAGGCGATACATACTCTCGATCTCATCGACTGCAATCGCACGCCGGATTACCACATCAATGAACTATCGATAAAGAGCAATACGTCGTCATCACTAAAGACGTCAATTTCGTAGAAACATTTTTCCTGCGTGGGAAACCGGCGAAACTATTGCTGGTTTCAACCGGCAATATTGGAAATGATGAACTGGAAACGTTGCTCATTTCAAGTTTGAGGAGAATGGTTGAAGGTTTTGGTAGTGGCCTAATTTGAAATCCTCTGTGCACCCTCCGTGTCCTCTGTGACTCGGTGGTGAGTATTTGCTTACGCTTGATCACCGCAGAGTCACAGAGGACGCAGAGATAACACACAGAAAAACTGAAATTAGGCCACTACCAAGGTTTTGAGACTTTTGATTTCATCGAACTAAATCGAACGAATCTGATTTTTCATCTCTGACTCGGGACACGGCCGGCGGTGTTCCACCATCTGCTTTTTCCTCATTGCTCGCTATCCAGCCCACCTGTTGTACAATTCCCGTCGTTGCCGCTTGTAACTTAGACTCATAAAAATGCCAGACATACTCCTCGTTGAAGACAAAGACAGCTTGCGCCGCGTTTTGCGTCTGACACTTGAGAATGCCGGCTACAGCGTTACTGAAGCTGCGGACGCGCGCGCCGCCTTGAATGAAATCGCCGGTGGTCCACACAAGCTGGTCCTCACCGACCTGCGCATGCCTAACGGATCAGGCCTCGACGTTCTGCGTGCAGCCCGCGCGGCCGACGGAAGTATTCCGGTCATCGTCATGACCGCCTTCGGATCGATTGACGAAGCAGTGCAGGCGATGAAGGACGGCGCGCATGATTTTCTTCAGAAGCCGGTAGACTCCAATCACCTCCTTCTCATTGTCGAACGCGCGCTCGAACAGGAGAGACTGAGAACTGAAAACATCCTGCTGCGGGAAGAGTGGTCGCGCCGTTATGGCTTCCCGCGCATCATCGGCGAGTCGGAAGCAATCAAGCGGGCGGTGTCTGAAACTCAACGCGTGGCGCAAACGGAAGCGACCGTTTTGCTGTTGGGAGAGTCTGGAACCGGCAAAGAACTCTTCGCTCGCGCCGTTCATCATCTCTCCGGCCGCCGCGATCGGCCTTTCGTTGCCATTAACTGCGCCGCCATTCCCGAGACACTTATCGAGAACGAATTGTTTGGCCACGAACGCGGTGCGTTCACGGGCGCCGGCGATCGGCGCCTGGGAAAGTTTGAGCTCGCCTCGAGCGGCACGGTCTTCCTCGATGAAATCGGCGAACTGCCGCTGGCTGTACAGGGCAAACTGTTGCGCGTGATCGAAGAAAAGGTGGTCGACCGAATCGGCGGCCGCGCGCCGGTGCCCGTAGACGTTCGAGTAGTAGCGGCAACGAATCGTGACTTGAAGGCGGCGGTAGAGAGTGGCGAGTTTCGCCGCGATTTATTTTTTCGCCTGGCAGTTTTCCCGCTTGAGATTCCTCCCTTACGCGAGCGCGAAAGCGACATCGTCCTGCTGGCAAAACATTTCGCCGCCGACCTTGGTAAAGAATTACGTGGACGCGAAGCGGTGTTGAGTGAGGATGCTTTAACTGCGTTGCGGGCGCATCGCTGGCCCGGCAACGTTCGCGAACTGGAAAACGCGATCGAGCGTGCCTGCATTTTGTCCGACACGATGACGCTCGAAGCGAAGGACCTCGGATTAGCGCCAACGCCGGCCACCAACGCTGAGGCCTTGAAGTTGTTTGATCTGACTGGCAGCTTATCGGAAGCGGCGCAGCGCGCGCTGCGTTTTGTCGAGCGCCAAAAAATTCTTGATACGCTTGCTACGAACGGCGGAAACAAGATGCAAACGGCCGAAGAACTGGGTGTAAGTTACAAAACTCTCCTGACGAAAATTAAGGACTACAATCTCGGATAAAGATGCGCGACACTCCTAACGACGATCTCCCTGACGGCAACTCCCAACGCCCTTCCGAGAACAATGATGTCAGAACCGCCTGCGGTAGCGGGCGGGCCCACCCGCTACCGCAGGCGGTTCTGACAAGATCTCCCAACGACAAGTCTGATTCTCCTTTAGAAGAAGCCGCAGAGGTTCCCGGGCTGGTTCACGACGAAGCGAGTTCGATCGCCGGCGAAACCATGGACCAGGTGGGCGCGGCTGGTGGGGAGACTCCGCGTGCAGTCCCGAGCGAGAAAGTCGAAAGGAGCACGGGACGATCAGCTTTTCTGGTTGGCGCGGGCATCCTCATCAGTCGGATTGTTGGTCTCGCGCGGCAAAGAGTTTTCGCTCACTACTTTGGTACTTCCGCTGCCGGCGACGCATTCAGTGCCGCCTTCCGCATTCCAAATTTTCTTCAGAACATCTTCGGCGAAGGCGCGCTCTCAGCGTCGTTCATTCCTGTCTACGCCAGGTTGTTGGCGCACGACGATGAAAAAGAAGCAGCGCACGTTGCGAACGCTGTGCTCGGAATGCTGGCGTTGGCAGTGTCAATGATTGTGCTGGCTGGCGTGCTGGCTACTCCCTATCTCATCTCTGCGATTGCGCCGGGGTTCCATGGCGAAACGCGCGAGTTAACTATTCGGTTAGTGCGAATTCTCTTCCCTGGCGCCGGCCTGCTGGTGCTCTCAGCATGGTGTCTGGGCGTGCTCAATAGCCATCACCGATTTTTTCTTTCGTATACCGCGCCGGTCGCCTGGAATCTCGCGATGATCGCCGCCCTGGTTTTCTTTGGCTACCGCGTGGGCCAGTTTCCCCTGGCGGAATACGTTGCGTGGGGTTCGGTGATTGGCAGCGCCCTGCAATTCAGTGTGCAGTTGCCGACCGTGCTGCGACTAGTGAGACCACTACGGCCCACGATCGATGTCGCCAGTGCTCATGTAAAGACGGTGATTAGAAACTTCTTTCCTGTCTTTATGAGTCGCGGCGTGGTGCAAATCAGCGCCTTTGTCGATGCCATACTGGCGAGCTTTTTACCGGAGGGCTCGGTCGTTGCACTGACCTACGCGCAGAGTCTCTATACATTGCCGGTCAGTCTATTCGGCATGTCCGTTTCCGCGGCGGAATTGCCGGCAATGTCTCGTGCAATTGGGAGCAACGAGGAAATCGCCGACGTTCTGCGCCAGCGGCTGGATGCAGGTCTACGTCGCATCGCTTTTTTCATCGTTCCTTCGTCGATGGCGTTTCTCGCGCTGGGGGATGTGATCGCGGCAGTGCTTTATCAGACTGGCCAGTTTAAGCACGACGCCGCGATTTTCGTGTGGGGCATTCTCGCTGGATCGACCGTCGGACTGCTGGCATCAACTCTCGGTCGACTTTATTCTTCAACTTACTACGCGCTCCACGACACTCGCACACCGCTGCGGTATGCAATCGTTCGCGTAACGCTGACTACAGTCCTCGGCTATCTATGCGCGCTGCCTCTGCCGCGTCTGCTGGGAATCGATCCGAAGTGGGGCGTTGCAGGCCTTACTGCATCGGCGGGGAT
>DASYMB010000419.1:0-4629 GCA_036009285.1 Pyrinomonadaceae bacterium
TTCTCTGCGCATCCTCCGCGTTTCTATGCGCCTCGTCAGTAAGATTTCCTCACGATAGCATTAACCGCACAGACGCAGAGAACGCGAAGGTGTCGCAGAGAGTTAATCCACACGGCGAGTTCTGTTTGAAACTCGCTCGAGCAACAACGCCAGTCCCATGCCTCCACTCACGCAAAGAGTTGACAGCCCAAACCTGGCGTCGCGCTTCTTCATTTCAGATAACAGAGTTGTCGTAATACGCACTCCAGTGCAACCAATCGGATGACCCAGGGCGATTGCGCCGCCGTTTGGGTTCAGTCGCGCAGGATCGAATTTGAGCTCACGATCGCAGGCAATCACTTGCGCCGCGAAAGCTTCGTTCAGCTCAACGAGATCGATCTCCCCGAGCGAGAGTTGCTGTCTTGCCAGCAATGATCTGATCGCGGGTACTGGACCAATGCCCATAATTTCAGGAGCAACGCCGGTCACCTCGTAATCAACAATTCTCGCCTGGGCCTGCGCGCCAGACTGCTCGAGTGCTTCTTCGCTCATAACAATCAACGCCGCCGCGCCGTCTGTTATTCCGGAAGAGTTTCCCGCGGTCACCGTTCCATCTTTGGAAAACGCCGGCTGGAGCTTCGCCAGATCCTCTTTTGTTGTTTTCGCTCGCGCGTGTTCGTCGCGAGCGAAGCTGGTTGTTTCACCTTTGCGGCCCTTGATTTCCAGCGGGACAATCTCATCATCAAACCGGCCTGACACTATCGCCGCTTGCGCGCGTTGCTGCGAGCCGAGCGCATAGGTGTCTTGTTCGTCTCGCGAGATTTCGTATTGACGCGCGAGGTTCTCCGCAGTTTGGCCCATCACTAATCCCGACAATGGATCGTTGAAACCGTCGCGATACATGCCGTCGACTAGTTCCGTGTTACCCAGGCGCATTCCCCAGCGCGCACCCTCGGCGAAATACGGCACGCGCGACATGCTCTCCGTGCCGCCTGCCAGTACGATCTCGGCACGCCCCAGCATGATCTGCTGCGCCGCCAGCATGATTGCCTGTAGTCCGGAGCCACACGCCTGGTTAACTGTGAACGCGGGCACGGTCTCCGGCACGCCGGCCCGATAGATAATCTGGCGCGCTACATTTGGTCCGCCTCCGGCCTGCCGCGCACAACCCCAAATCGATTGCTGAATTTGATCCGCGCGCAAACCGGCGCGTTCCAAACTCGCCTGCGCCGCGGCGACACCAAGGTCCGCCGCGGTCCATGAGGCCAGAGTCCCGCCAAAGCGGCCGATGGGCGTGCGCACAGATGCTGCAAGGTAGACGTTTTTCATTAACAGTGTGTTAGCGATTATTTTTCCGAATGTGATTGACTAAAAATGGTAGCACACGGTAGAAGTAACGACGAAACACGCTAACGAAACCGCTATACACCCTCGAGTCACCGCTGCAATTTTCGGTACTTGTTCGCTCTCAAACACGGACCGCTCTTTGGAGTGCGGTGACCTGTCACCGCTTTTGCCCGCGGCGGCTTGACGTCGCGTGTTGCGACTCCAATCTACCAAGGCTGCGACAGAATCGCAGCCGACCAAAGCGGTGACAGGTCACCGCACCCCACACTCGCCTATGCTCGAACGCGTTAACACACCGGTTCGCTTGGAAGCAGCCCGTGCAAAAATCGCCGAGTTGCTGAGCGCTCATGTCGAGTGGTTCTGCACCACTAACGGCGGAGATTCGTACGCGCTCTTAAGAAGTGAATTGGATATTGCCGTCGCCTATGGGCGGTTGATTCTGACTGGCTGGACTGAAAAGGGAAGACGTTCGTGGAAGATTTTTTCCTGGGAATGGACCGGCGAAAAGTTAACGCTCGAGGCAACACGCGGGATGGGAGCCGAGCGGTTGGGGATTGAACTTGTGCCCCGCGCGGCGGCCAGTGCCATCGCCTTGACGGTAAAGACGGCGCGCCGGCAACGCGCGGAACAATTAGGTCTTCTTGCGGCTTCGATGCAATCCGCTGCGAAACTAGAGCGAGCTTCCTTGAGTCCCGGAGCGCGACGCGGACAGCCCGGGCGTTATGCGCGAATAGTCTTACGACAAAAGCATCAACGCATCGCGGTAACTGGCTCGGTCGCTTCAAGCAAGGCGAGCGATGCTGACGCATTTCTTTCATCAGCGTTGATGTGGCTCAAGCGCGCGAGCGAGCGCGCGCGGCCGCCCTACATCCAACAGCTTTGGTTGGCGGTGGAAAGTGATCTGGTTAAGCCGGTGCTTCAGCGAGTGGTTTTATTGCGCCCGAGCCTGCGCGAGACAATCGTTGTTTATGAAGTTGATTCGCAATTGAGTGAGATGAAGCCGGTGCAGATTCCCGCGCGCGAAGATTTATGGAAGCGAAGACTGGCGCGATTTCCGCCACTGGTGGCGGCTGTGCCTGGTGAAATTACCCGGCGGCTGGTTGCCATCGCTCCCGATGCGATTGATGTCGTCAGTGCCCGGCATGGCGAAACGCTTCGTTACTTCGGATTGCCGTTCGCACGCGTGCGCCGGATGATGGGAAGCGAACGACTTTGGTTTGGTACCGAAGGCGCGCGGCGACGTCTGCTTGATGAGAACACTGAAAACGAATTGACAGTTCTGTTAACCGAACTGCTCGAACACCGATCGGCAAATGCCGTCGATCACCATCATGCGCTCTACCGAAACGCTGCTGAAGCGTGGCTCGAGTCGCTGCTACGCCGCGACATCACTCGCCTCGATCCCGGCCTCATCATCGCGCCTCTGCACGCGCAGTTTCGCACGGCGCGCGGCGGCGTGCTGGGCGTTCGGCCTATCGATCTACTGGCGCTGAGACGTGATGGGCGGCTCGCGGTCATAGAATTGAAAGTTTCAGAAGCGCGCGAACATGTCTTGCAGGGCGCCGACTATTGGCAACGCGTCGAAGCGCATCGTCGTCGCGGCCACCTCACGCGCGCGAGGTTATTCGGCGACAGAAAGATCAGCAACGAGCCGCCGCTCGTTTATCTGGTAGCGCCCACGCTGCGAGTTCATCCGGCATTCAACACCCTCGCGCATTCAATCGCTCCGGACATCGAAATCTATCGCTTTGATATCAATGAAGACTGGCGCGCCGGCGTGCGCGTGATGCGACGCCTGCGGGTGAACTAGCTGTCCCAGTGGGAGGAATGAACAAAACCCAACTCTCTGCACGTGATGCTACCTCCTCGACCTCCTCGACTTACTGGAGCCACGACCGATCTAAAACACCTGGAGATCTTGTGTAATGCGTGCTCATGGACAGACATTCAATAAAACGATCTCGTGACGTGTAATTCGTGCGGCTTGATTACCGGCTAATTCTTCGCCTAATACGACGAGAGCGGTTGCGATTGCAGGCCGAATGATTGCGGGTTCTCGCCGATGATGGCGGCTGCAAAGAAGCGCGGCACATAGAAAACGTTTTCGTGGCGAAACGTCTCGTCCAGCTTGCTGCGGTCGGCAGTGAGCGCGCAGATGCTGCATTGTTTGTTCTGATCGTTGACGAGCAGTTTCACCACGCGGGCCGTTTGTTGCTCGCCGCGATTGTAAGCCAGCAGCGCGAGCGCTTCCTTCATCGGGTCGCCCTCGAATTGTTTGAGGCTGTGCGTGATATAGCGCGCGGCTGCGTCCGCGGATTTTTGCACGTCCAATAAATCTTCCGCCGAAAGTCCGAACTGTTCTCCAGTCTGCGGAAGAAATTGAAACATACCAATCGCGCCGACGGAGTTTGAGGCCGGAATGCTGACGTATTCCGACTCGATCCAGGGAATGTAAAGGCCGATGAGCGGAGACACGTTGCGGGCCTTGAACGCGGCGATCAACGTCGGGGCGTGGGCGTGTGCGCGTTCGAAGACAGGACGTAGGTCGCGTTCAACGAAACTACGTCCCTCATCGGTTCCGATACGTTTCGTATATTGGTTGACTGCTTGCTGCACGTCCTCGATAAAGGCCGGAGTGAATTCGTAATCCCTCCCCGAAATTTCGCTCGCGATCCGCCTCGCTTGCGCAGCCACAAACTCAGCGCGCTTGCTTTGAGTCATCGTTTGATAAACCCGGGCCGCAGGCGTTGTCGGCGTTGTTTGTGCGCGGAGGTTATGCGGGTTGGTTGCCGTTGAAAGAATTAGTGCCAATAACATGAGAAGCATTCTTCGTTGTTTCATTTGCTGGTTCCTCGTTTTGTTTGGATTGAAAATAACACAGGAATTCTCGGAGAATTCCCTACTAATTAGTTAGGCGAGAAATCGAAGTGGAAGTGTTCATGCCTTGCAACCGGTAAGCGAGAAATCGACCTGAAAGTGTTCATCGAGTCCGACGAATTTTAGTTTATCGATCTGATCGGAAACGCACCGCGACAAACTCAAGTTTGTCGGGACAAGCGATGGTAGAATCTGCGCCGATGAAGACGCTGAACGCGAACGATTTGACGGGACTGCTAATCGAATGGGGGCAGGGAGATCGGGCTGCGCTCGATAGATTGACTCCGCTCGTCTACGACGAAATTCGTCGCCTCGCACATCGCGCAATGCAGCGCGAGCGCGAAGGGCACACGTTGCAAACTACGGCGCTGATTAACGAGGCGTATCTGCGGCTGGCGGGTTCTAAGAACGTTAACTGGCAGAACC
>DASYMB010000420.1:0-11017 GCA_036009285.1 Pyrinomonadaceae bacterium
ACGCCGTTGTCGGTTGGTAGATTCAACCGCACCGTGGCCGCGACGAGTCGCCGCCGACCAAAGCGGTGACAGGTCACCGCACTCCAAAAAGGCCCGTTACACCGGCTGACAAAGTAGCAACGGACGGGCATAATGTTTCGACTCCTAGTTCGAAACAGGGCGTGCACAAGTGATCATAACCTCCGTTGAGTTGCGTGAAATCCGCCTTCCTCTAGTTCACTTTTTCGAGACCAGCTTTGGACGCACCACCGAACGACGCATATTACTGGTGCGCGTTACAGACAAAGACGGCGCTGAAGGATGGGGCGAGTGTACAGCCGGTGAAGGTCCGTTTTATTCTGAAGAATGGGCCGAAACAGCGTGGTATGCGATCAAGACGTTTCTCGCGCCCATGGTGGTGGGCGAAGAGATCGAGAGCGCAGCACGAGTATCGGAACTGATGAGCGCCGTGCGCGAGAACCGCATGGCGAAAGCCGCAATTGAGACCGCCTGCTGGGATCTGGAAGCGAAGCGAATGGAGCTGCCGCTCTGGAAACATCTGGGCGGAGTACGGACGGAGATTGCGAGTGGCGTCTCGATCGGGATACAGAACACGGCTGAAGAGCTGATTGACAAGATCTACCAGGAGTTAGCAGCAGGTTATCAGCGGATCAAGATCAAGATTAAGCCAGGGTGGGACCTGAAGATCGTTAACCGAGTGCGCCAGAAGTTTCCGGACATTCGTCTAATGGCAGATGCAAATTCGGCGTACTCGCTCTCCGATGTTGCTCTGTTCAAGGAGATGGATCGGTTCAAGCTGATGATGATCGAACAGCCGCTGGCCCATGACGACATTTTCGATCATGCTGAGCTGCAGAAACAGATCAATACATCGGTCTGCCTTGATGAGTCGATTCATTCCGAGGCGGATGCGAAACATGCAATCGCGCTGGGCTCGTGTCGCATAATTAATTTGAAGCTTGGCCGCGTAGGCGGACATGCGCAGGCGAAAAAAGTTGAGCAAGTCTGTCGCGAAAACCAGGTCGCGGTGTGGTGTGGCGGCATGCTCGAGTCTGGTATCGGGCGCGCTCACAACATCGCGATGGCGACGCTCGCAGGATTCACGTTGCCGGGCGACGTCTCAGCCAGCGCCAGATATTGGGAAGAGGACATCATCGATCCGCCCGTGACAGTTTCTGCCGGCGGGACTATCCGAGCGCCAGAAAAACCCGGAATTGGGTTCGAAGTGAAGCTTGCTGGAATTGAAAAACTTACAGCCAGAAGAGAAACGATTGTTGACGACGCTTGAGTGCTTCGTAACCGGAGCGGGGGCAAGCCCGCCTTCCTGACCACGAGCTGATCGCAGTGGAGTTTGAATGCTCAGTGGAAGGCATTAAAGTTTGTCGGAGTTGATATGACACTCGCCGATTCCAACAGCGCGGTATTGAGTGATTTTTTTTCGAGCCGCAAGGAGGCTGTTGTCGCGTTCACGCGCGCATTAGTCGAAACTGAATCACCATCAGGCGATGAAGCGGGAAGCAAAGCAGTCGTATCTTTGCTGGCAGCCGCTGCTGAAGCGATTCCTGATGTAACCAAGGTTGAACGTGTCGCCAGCGAGAACTATGGAGAACACCTGCGGCTGAGGGCGTTCGGCGATTCGCCAAAGTCAAAGCCGATCCTGATTTTGGGCCATACGGATACGGTCCACAAGCGCGGTTCGCTCAAGCAACGGCCCTGGCGCATCGAAGGGAATCGCGCTTTTGGTCCGGGCGTCTTTGATATGAAAGCCAATTGCGCGTTGGCTATCGAAGTTATTCGCGCTTGCTTCGCGACCGGGATTCGGCCGCAACGTCCGGTTGTCTTGCTGCTCACTTGCGACGAGGAAACGGGAAGCTTCACTGGTCGACAACTCGTCGAGGCGGAGGCGCGCAAGGCGCATGCGGTGTTGGTGCTCGAGCCGCCGGCAAGTGGCGGCCGCGCGAAGACAGGCCGCAAGGGAACCGGGATCTTTTCGATTGAAGCATGCGGTCGCGCTGCTCATGCCGGTCTGGAACCGGAAAAGGGCGCGAGCGCGATCCTCGAGTTAGCGCGCCAGACCGAGCGGCTGCATTCATATAACGGGACTGCGGGCGGTATTAATGTGAACGTCGGCGTATTCCACGGCGGCACTCTTTCAAACGTAGTGGCGGCGCAAGCACGCGCCGACGTTGATGTGCGTTTCAGCACGGCAGACGAAGCCGCGCGCATCGAGAGTGAAATTCTAAACCTGCGCCCCTTTGATCCCTGGGTCCAACTGATGGTGAAGGGCGGCATCAACCGGCCACCGCTCGAGCGTAATGAAAAGGTGCTCGCTTTATACAACCAGGCCAAAGCAGTTGCGCGTCAACTAAACTTCGAACTTGGCGAAACGCAGGTTGGCGGCGCGTCGGATGGAAACTTCGCCGCCGCCGTGGGCGCCGCGGTGCTTGATGGACTGGGAATAGACGGCGACGGTGCGCACGCGATACACGAGCATATTGTTGTGGACGACATTCCCCGACGTGGCGCGTTGCTCGCCGGGTTGATCGCGTCGCTGTGAAAGTAGGGGCAGGGCTTGTCCCTGCCCGCTGTTTCCCAATCGGCAATTGGGTCCGGTACGAAGCGCTATCGTAGGCCATGCGGGCAGGGACAAGCCCTGTCCCTACATCCGAAACTAAATGAAAATCGCAACCTGGAATGTTAATTCAATCATCGCGCGCTTGCCACACGTAATCCGTTGGCTTGAAGCAGTGCAGCCTGATGTGCTCTGCATGCAGGAGACCAAGTGTACGGACGATAAGTTTCCTTTTGAAGAGTTTTCGAGAATTGGTTATTGCCCGAGTGTGTTCGGGCAGCAGAGCTACAATGGCGTGGCGATTATCGCGCGGCAGGAATGCGCCGAGGTTCAGCGCGGGAACTACGAGGATCAGGAAGGCGCGCACGCGCGTTTGCTCGCGGCCACGATTGAGGGCGTACGTGTCGTCAACGTTTACATTCCTAATGGACAAGCGGTTGGTTCAGAAAAGTTTGAGTTCAAGCTCGATTGGATGAAACGGCTGCGCGGTTTCTTTGATTATCACTACCAGGCGGGCGCGCCGGTGATTCTGTGTGGCGATTTCAATGTTGCTCCGGAAGACCGGGACATCCACAACCCAACCCTCTGGCAGGAGCGAATCATGTGCAGCACGGCTGAGCGCACCGCACTTGACCTGATAAAGCGTTGGGGCTTCACGGATACTTTCCGTTTGCACCATGAAGAGGGCGGGCAGTTTTCCTGGTGGGATTATCGCGCCGGTGCTTTTCGCCGCAATCTTGGTCTACGAATCGATCACCTGTGGGTGACCAAACCGCTAGTCGGTCGCAGCACTAACACCTGGATCGACATAGAGCCACGCACCTGGGAGCGACCATCGGATCATGCGCCGGTGGTGGCTGAGTTTGATTAGTGATTGGAGACGTGGCTGCCTAGTTATTTATTGTATTAAGAGAGCGTTTATCCTGAATCCGATTAATTGGACGTAAGCTCCGCGGTCTTTTCGGTAATGTCTTTCTGCGCCCATTCATTGTCGCGACTGGCTTCACCCGCCTTGGTGCGCTTCGCAGCTTTCATCTTTTGAACCAGATCCATATGGGTTGAAAAATAGCCGAGACTTTTTCCAATGACTTCCTGAACCGAGTTGAAGCCCTTGTCTGTCATAAATTTTTCGAGTCCCTCTTTCAGTTCATCAATCATCTTCACGCCGTGAAGCATTACGCCGGTGCACAGTTGCACTGTCGACGAACCCAGCAACATAAACTCGATGGCATCGTGGGAACATTCAATCCCGCCGATGCCGCTGATAGAAACGTCCTGGGGCAATCCAAGCGCGAGCTGGCTCACCATTCTGAGCGCGATTGGCCGCACCGCCTGGGACGAATAGCCGCCGGGCACGGTGTGTCCTTCCACCGTCGGCATGGGCCGCAAGGTGTTGAGGTCCACACCAATTACCGAAAGGATCGTGTTGATGGCGGAAATGCCAACGGCGCCGCCACGCACAGCCGCCAGCGACGGCTCCTTTATGTTAGTGATGTTTGGAGTCATCTTCGCCCACACCGGAATATTCGAAACCTCGGTGACCCAGTTGGTAACCTCTTCACACAGATCGGGATGTTCACCCATTTCCGATCCCATCTTGCGCTCGGTCATGCCGTGCGGGCAGGAGAAGTTTAACTCGAATGCATCCACGCCGGTGTCCTGGACCATGCGCGTCAGTTCCTGCCAACGTTCCTTGTCAAACTCTTCCATAATGGAAGCGATCAACATGTGTTTCGGGTATTCCTTTTTGACTTGGCGAAACTCGTCGAGCCAGACGTCAATGGGACGATCGGAAATCAATTCGATGTTCTCAAAGCCGATAACTTCACCGGAAGTTTTTGAACGCAGCTTGCCGTAGCGAGGAACGACGTTCACAACCTTGGCTGATTCCAGGCTCACGGTCTTTGCGACCGCTCCGCCCCAGCCGGCATCGTACGACTTGGCGATAACGCGAGCGTTGGTTCCCGGCGGGCCGGAGCCCAGCAGGAACGGGTTAGGAAACGTCATTCCGTTAACGACTATCGAAAGATCCATTTGATTAACTCCGTTAAGGTCTCAAGTCTCAGGTCTCAAGTCTCAGGTCTCAAGTCTCAGGTCTCAGGTTGATCCTTATGATCCTGCTGTTTTGTACTTCTTTCCAGAAAGTTGCGATTGTCGTAAATAGCGGATGAGCCCACTAATAACACGACTTAGCTGAATCGCCTTCGTTGTTAGGTCCTGAAAAACCGTTTCCGAAATGTATTTCTGATCAAACGCGAGACACAATTGCGCTCGAACTTCTCCGCATGACCCTTTTGCCATCGAAAGGAATTGAACAAACTCCTTATCACCATCTCGTTCAAAACCTTCAGCAATGTTGGAGACTATTGAAATCGAAGCTCTACGAATCTGGTCGCGCAAAGCGAAATCACGCCCGAAATTTCCTAAAGCGCTCGAACTGTAGACCAAACCGGTGAGCACGCGCGCCAACTTCCAAGCCTCCAAATCTTCGAATCTGTCGATAGTGCTCATGGGAGAATCTTCGTGTCCGATAAATGTAAGACCTGAGACTTGGGACCTGAGACTTGGGACCTAATCAGCTACCAGCGCGCCGTAGGTGTCCGGCCGGCGATCGCGGAAGAATTGCCAGGTGTTACGGACCTCGCGGATCATATCCAGGTCCAGGTCTGCGACCACCAACGAGTCCTGATCGCGCGGGGCCTCGGCGATGAATCGCCCGCGCGGATCGCAGAAGTAGCTCTGGCCGTAAAACTCGCCGATGTCCCACGGCTGTTCATGACCGACGCGATTGATAGCGCCGATGAAGTATCCGTTGGCTACCGCATGCGCCGGTTGTTCGATACGCCACAGGTATTCAGACAGACCGGCCACAGTCGCGGAAGGATTGAAAACTATCTCGGCGCCGTTGAGGCCCAACGCGCGCGCGCCTTCAGGAAAATGCCGGTCGTAGCAGATGTAAACTCCGATGCGAGCAAAGGCCGTATCAAATGCGGGGTAGCCAAGATTGCCGGGCTTGAAATAAAACTTTTCCCAGAATCCCGGATTAACATGGGGTATATGGTTCTTGCGGTACTTCCCCAAATACTTGCCGTCCGCATCGATGACCGCGGCGGTGTTGTAGTAAACCCCGGTGATCTCTTCTTCATAGATCGGCACAACGATAACGATGCCGTGCGCTTTCGCAACTTCCTGCATCAATCGCACCGTCGGCCCGTCTGGGATTTTTTCAACCGCATCATACCAGCGCGTCTGCTGTTCCGCGCAGAAGTATGGAGTAGTAAACACCTCCTGCATGCAAACTATCTGCACACCCTGCTGCGCGGCCTGCTCGATAAAGCCGAGATGCTTTTCGATGTTGAGACGCTTAATGTCTTCGATGGGCAAATCAGTAGGTCCGGCATTCGTACATTGAATGAGTCCGCATTTAACTGTGCGTGGCATGTTCTGGTTCCTCGTTAGTTGATCTGTTTGTCAGATAGGTGCGCCATCTTTATAGCATTGAAATGTAACTTTTTCTAAGTCCTATCGCTAGTTGAATCAGCCTAAGTCGTAAAGCGAACTGTAGTTTGCCATGATTCGTCCCCGCTCAACTGAGAGCTGATCTACCAAGGCAAACTAACAGTTTGCTTTACACAATACCTTGACTAAGCAAACTCCGCGTTTACTCCCGCTGGGACGAAGGTGGAAAAGCTTTCATCAAGGCCAGGTGGGTAAGTGCAGCGACGCCAAAACCGACGAACCATGCATAAGGATAAAGATCCAACAGCCACGTTACTGTTAATCCAAACCAGGCGAGAATCTGTCCACCCCAAGCCAGCGCACAGCCGAGCAACGTGGCGACAACCGCGCGCCAATTCCAGCCCCCAGTGTAAGTATAGATGCCTTTGGTGCGATACAGATCGGGAAGCGCGAGCCGCTTTTTACGCACCAGCCAGTAGTCGGCAATCAGGACGCCGGCGATCGAACCCAACCCTCCGGAATACCCGACGAGCCACGCGAAGATGTAACCTGAAGGGTCTTCAAGCAAGCGCCACGGTCGCATTAGAATGCCGATGATGCCGGTGATGAGACCGCCGGTCCGAAACGAAATCCATTTGGGAAATGCGTTGGCAAAGTCATTGGCCGGCGAAACAACATTCGCCGCGATGTTAACCGCGAGCGTAGCCACTACAACCGTGAACATCGAGACAGCGATGACCACGAAGTTGTGAAACTGACCGACCAACTTTATCGGATCCCACAACTCGTCCAACTTTAAGTGCGGATAGATCACTAAAGCCGCGGAAGTGATCACCACGCTCATCGCTGCAAAAACTGTCATCGTGGTTGGCAATGCAACTAATTGCCCGACAACCTGGTCGCGCTGGCTACGGCCGAAACGTGTGAAGTCCGGCATGTTAAGTGACAGCGTGGCCCAGAATCCGATCATGCCGGTCAGAGAGATAATGAAGACCGGCCAAAACTCCTGGAAGCTATGAAACTTGCTTTGCTGCGTCAGCAGGTAACCAAGCCCATGGGCTTTCCATATGGCCCAGCCCAGCAGCAGCGCGGTCATTATCAGTACAAACGGAGCGGCCCAGTTTTCCACTTTTCTCAGCAGGTCCATACCGCGATAGATGATGTAGATGTTGAGACCCCAAAAGAGCAGAAACGACAACCATTCGGTCGGCGCGTGTCCGCCTATCGGTCCGCCGAGTAGCGTGGACCAGCCAGGAATAATCGCGCTGAAGAACGTGTGCAGCGCCTCGCCGCCTATCCACGCCTGAATGCCAAACCAGCCGCAGGCAACTATTGCGCGCATCAACGCCGGCAGGTTCGAGCCGTAGGTTCCGTAAGCAGCCCGGGCAAACACCGGAAAGGGAATTCCATACTTCGTGCCCGGATGCGAATTCAACAGAATGGGAATGAGAACAATTATGTTGCCGAGTAGAATCGTGATCAGCGCCTGCCACCAATTCATGCCGGCGCTGATCAGTCCCGATGAGAGCATGTAAGTCGGGATGCAGTGCGCCATACTGATCCAAAGCGCAGCGTAGTTGTAAGTGGTCCAGTTGCGTTTGGAAACTGGAACCGGAGCAAGGTCTTCGTTATAGAGCGGACTGGCGGCGATCTGCTGCGCAACTTCGGGGCGCAACTCGACGCGGCCGTCAGGATGCTGAATCGTTTCGAGTGGGTTACTAGTCGTCACTGGTTTCACCCAGCCTAAAGAGCGCGATGGCAAGAGCTAACGACATATTTTTGATCATGGGTTTGTGATTGGCATTACTGCAACGCGCAGTAGCTAATTCTCCGTGGAGTGCTCTGAAGGATTTAGACAGGGCGGATAGTAAGACAAGGGCAGCGGCAGCGACAAGTGTCTGGACCTGGTTCACTTTGCCCGCTTTTCATTTTCTTGCGGCGAGTCGGGCTCGCCGTACCCAAGATACTCCGGTAGGTTGTCGCGGCACCACTTGCGATAGGCGGCGGTCGAATCAAATGAGCGCCACGGGGCGTCGTCCATCACAGGCTTGTAAACGTAGCAGAATCCATAACGCATATGCTCTGCAACGCTGCGTTGCAGGTTGCGCTCACATTGTTCTCGAAAGTCGTCTAAGCCACCGTCCTTCATAAAGCTCTCACTCTCATCTTACATCGTCACACACGTTCCGCGTTTCAGAAACTTGCCATCGCCGGGCTTGCCTTTGTATTCGCCATTCTCGATTACGACTTTGCCGCGCGAGAGAACAGTTTCCACCACACCCTTGATCTTTTTTCCTTCGTAAGTGCTGTAGTCGACATTCATGTGGCTCGTGTTGAGACCAAGGGTTTGTTCTCTATTGGTATCGAAGATTACGATGTCGGCGTCAGACCCGATGGCGATTGTGCCTTTCTTCGGAAACAAACCAAACATCTTGGCCGCCGCCGTAGAAGTCAGCTCGACGAAACGATTGAGGCTGATGCGATTTTCCACCACACCGCCGTTGTAGATTAAGGGCACGCGATTCTCGACGCCCGGTGCGCCGTTGGGGATTTTTGAGAAGTCGTCACGGCCCAGCTCTTTCTGTTCCTTCATGCAGAAGGGACAGTGATCAGTGGAGATCACCTGCAGGTCGTCCATCTTCAAACCCTTCCACAGCTCTGCCTGGTTCGCCTTGTCTCGCAGCGGCGGGGTCATCACGTATTTTGCGCCATCGAAGCCGGGCTCGTCGTAGTTATCGAGAGAGAGAAATAGATACTGCGGACACGTCTCGGCGAATGCGGGTATGCCGCGGTCGCGCGCCTGGCGCACCTGGTTGAGAGCATCGGCGCAAGACAAGTGGACGATGTAAACAGGCGATTCGGCCATTTCCGCGATCGCAATCGCTCTATGCACTCCTTCGGCTTCGGCAATCGTGGGGCGAGTAAGCGCGTGATACTTCGGCGCGGTATGGCCTTTAGCCAACGCGTGCTTGATGATCTCGTTGATGACGATTCCATTCTCGGCGTGCATGCATATCAAGCCGCCGCGCTCGCCTGCGGCCGACATGGCGCGAAAGATTGTTGCATCGTCAACTAAAAAAACGCCCGGGTAGGCCATGAACATTTTGAAACTCGTCACGCCTTCGTCCATCGCGGTGTGTAGCTCTTCAATCTGGCTATCTTCGAGTTCGGTCGTGATCAGGTGAAAGCCATAATCGACTGCCGTCTTACCTTCAGCTTTCTTATGCCAATTATCGAGGCCCTGAATGAGCGATTCACCTTTGTACTGGACCGCGAAGTCGATAATTGTAGTGGTGCCGCCATGGGCCGCGGCGCGCGTGCCGGTAAGAAAATCGTCGGACGCTTGCGTGCCGCCGAAAGGAAGCTCCATGTGCGTGTGGGGATCGATGCCGCCGGGGATGACGAGTTTGCCGGCAGCATCGATCACTTTATCGACTTCCATTTCAAGCTTTGCACCGATGACGGAAACGATCTCGTCTTCGATGAGGATGTCGGCTTTGTAGTCGTCGGTTGCCGTAATCACACGGCCGTTCTTGATTAGAGTTTTCATAGTTTGGTGATTCTACTTAATTGATATCCTGAACTTGCGGCTTTGCCGTCTGATGTGCGGAAAGGCTCTGCCTTTCGCTCCAGAGGAGCGAGATGTTTACAGCCGGGCGTCAATTTAGAATATTTCTGCGCTCCGTAGGAGCGAAATGTTTATAGAACCGGAGCAGAAATAAATCAAACGAAGCTCCGTTAGGAGCGAAATTTAGTCAACGAAATCGAAAACGTACTTGTCCTCGAACGCGATGTCAAATTTCCTCAGCAACGCTAGATACTCAGATTTGAAAGTACGTCGAAGGTGATGCTTCTCCTGATTCCGAATGTAGCGAATGATTGTGTCTAGCTGAGAGTGGCCGTATGAGAACGCGCCGTAGCCTTTCTGCCAACTAAACTTTCCCACAATGAGTTTTTGTCTATTGACGAAGTTTGAAGAGTCAACTTTGATTTCTTGAACTAAATCGGCTAGCGCCATGGCCGGTCTCAATCCGATCAAAATGTGAACGTGGTCAGGCATGCCGTTGATCGAGATTAACTTCTGTCCCTGATTCGTGATAATTCCCGTAATGTACTTGCAGAGGTCCTCTTTGAAATCAGGTTTGAGGAGCGATTGCCTATTGCTAACTGCGAACACAGTCTGAATATAGATCTTTGAAAATGTATTTGCCATGCGTACCCCACATTCCGCTCCTCTGGAGCGAAGAAGGTATATGGTAAAACTCCGGACTATAGACATTTCGCTCCTACTGAAGCGAAGAGAGCAAGCCTCTTCAGACATGAGGCGGTACAGCCGAAAGCAAGGATTCTTGTAGGTGGGAGACGTATCCTCAAAGTGAATTGGGGCTTACCGGAAAGACGGAGTCTTTCCGCACATCGGTGGGCTTAGCCCCGAGGGAATCCGGGAAAGCCTTAAGGCAATCGGTGGGCATCGCCAAAGGAAACAATTCCTGTTTGCTTTTTAATTCGTTAATAAATGAAAAAGGGCGGCCGGTTCACGAGGAACCAGCCGCCCTGATTTGTTGCTAATTTCGCGCGTCTTTACTTCGTCAGCTCAGAGGTAAGTATCGCGCCATTCAGCGCAGTCAGGACCGAGCTTACCTTCGCCACTTTGCGCGAGTCTTTGGCGATCCAAACCGTGGTCTTATCTGCTTCGTTGTCCGCAGAGGTTACTTCGATTTTGTACGCGTCAAACGTGCCCGCCGGAACTGTCACACTCTCAATGCCCACCACCTTCAAGTTCTTCCACTTCAACTTCTGCTTTTCCAGATCCAGAGTGCGGAAGCTGATAGTGTAGCCCTCGGCAAGCGGCAAGGTGGCCAGCACATCAAAATCGCCGGCCCCGTCGCCGATGATGGGTCCGCCCAGATCGACCGCCACTGCTTTCGCCTGTCCGTTCACAGTCATCGAGCCGCTTGCCTTGTTGTCCTGGAAGTCGATATCAAA
>DASYMB010000421.1:0-7592 GCA_036009285.1 Pyrinomonadaceae bacterium
GTTCTAACTTCAGCTACGTCTGTCACTCTGCCGGCCTCGCAGTCGGCCAGTCCGGCCTGGATGGATTGACGCACATAGATCTCATGCATCAGATCGTCCCAGGACATATCTTCAGGAAGCTTTTCAATCAGTCGCTTTGCTTCCTCTCTAATGTTCTTAGTGCTCACTCTGTTGTCATCCTTCACCTGTTGACTCTTGATTAGTTCCCACAATCGATCCGATGATTCCTAAGACCAACCCGAGCGCAATGCAGGCGAAGGCGAAGATCGTGCGCTTGCCCTCGGCCATCCCGCTCATCATCTTTCCGTAAAGGTCGCTAATGGGACCGTGCGGAATTGTGAACAGGCCGATCGCTACCAAAAAGAATCCGAGTCCCGCCAGCTTCAGTCCCGGCGTCGTTAACGGATGTCGACCAAACTTCCGCCCTAACTCGCTGCGCGCGTAGCCGTAGGAAAGATAGATTGCGAGGCCTAACATCAACCAGGCAATAAAGCGCCACCAAGAAGTGGGCGGCAGATAGTACATCAGAAAGATGCAGGAAACGGCGCCCATCATCGGCAATAGCCACGGGCCAAAAGGAACCCGGAAAGGCCGCGGCCGCGCCGGATCTTTGTAGCGCAAAATTGTGATGCCGATACATACCAGCACAAACGCGAACAGGGTTCCGATGTTAGTGAGGTCCACCATCTCGTCGATACTCATCACTGCCGCAAAGAGACCGACGATAACGCCCGTCAAGATCGTGGTAACGTGCGGCGTCTTAAACTTCGGGTGCACTTTCGCAAACACTGGCGGCAGCAAACCATCGCGCGCTATGGAGAAGAAGATGCGCGGTTGTCCGAGTTGAAAGACGAGCAGCACTGCTGTGTGCGCCACGACCGAACCGAAGTCGACGATTGCGCTGGCCCAAGTCGCATTTGGCGCCGCGTGGTGCAGTGCCATCGTGAGCGGCTCCGCTTGTTCAGTTGATAGTCGAGTCACCAATTCCTGATAAGGCATTACACCGGTAAAGACCGCCGCCACGACTACGTAAAAGATCGTGCAGATAATCAGTGAAGCGATGATGCCGATGGGTAGATCGCGCGCGGGATTTCTGGTCTCCTCCGCAACAGTGGAGACGGCGTCAAAGCCGATGTAGGCAAAGAACACTACTGCCGCTCCTGCGAAGGTGCCCGCCCAGCCGGTTGGTTGAAACGGATGCCAGTTCTTCGCCATGGCCGAAGGCGATACCATGTAGACCAGGAAGCCGATGAAAAAGAGCAGCACCACGATCTTCACGCCGACCATCACCGCGTTAAACTCGGCCGACTCTTTGATTCCCCAGACCAGCACGATGGTGATCAGGGCAACGATACCGAATGCCAGCAGATTGAATACGATTGGAACGCCCAAAATGTGAGGCGCGCTATCGATCAGGCCGGGTATTTTTCTGGCTGTGCGAAAATCAGTCGAGAGCCACTGCGGAATATCCACCCCTAAAGCATCGTGCATGAAGGATCGAAAATAGTTGGCCCAACTGATCGCGACCGCGACGTTCCCGATCGCATACTCGAGGATTAGATCCCAGCCAATGATCCAGGCCACCAGCTCTCCCAGCGTCGCATATGAATAGGTGTAGGCTGAACCGGATATCGGGACCATCGCCGCCATCTCGGCATAACAGAGCGCGGTAAAAGCGCAGACGACTGCCGTGATTCCAAACGAAAGCATTAGCGACGGACCGGCGCCGGGCCGTGCAGCGTCACCCGCAGCGGCGGTGCCGACAGTGGCAAAGATACCCGCGCCGATAATTGCGCCGATACCGAGTAACGTAATATTCAACGGACCAAGCGTCCGTCTGAGCGATTGGGTCTGTTCGCCTAAAGCCTTCAGGATGTCGTCGAGGTTCTTGGTGCGAAAGATTCCTTTGAGCAAAACGGTCGCCTCCGAAGATCGGTTTAAGTTGGAACTTGCTTGCTGTCGCCCGGACTGAAGGAATGCCTGCGGAGTTTGGCATGGAACGCCGCGGAAAATCCAGAAGAAATATAAGACGGGGAAAAAGGGGAAACAGGGAAAGGTTAACAGGGTGTAGCCACAAGGCGCGTTGTTCTTTCCCTCTCAACCGGTTTAGTTGTTGAATGATCTTCCCCGCCAACTTTTTTCTTGCTAGACTTCCCGCAATCCGAAATTCGAAATCCGAATTGTCCATGTATCCTTTCAGAAACATTCTCTTCCCGACTGACTTCACGCCCCACGCTCGCGCGGCCTTGAAGTATGCTGCGGCATTCGCCCGCAACGGTGGCGGCCGCGTGGTCCTGTTTAGCGTGCAGAGCGCGAGCGTTCCCGCGAATCTACTCACGCTGCCCGAACGCATTTTCGAGGAGCAGGACAATAAATGGTTACTGCAACTGAGGGCCGAGGTGCGAAACCTCTTGGCCGACCCACTGTTCAATGGCCTCGAGGTTGAGCCGGTAATCGTCGAAGGGGAACCCGCGCCGGAGATTGCGAAAGCAGTTCGCAACTACGATATAGATCTCGTAACGGTCGTGACGCACGGTCGCAAAGGACTGTCGCGCGCGCTCTGGGGTTCAACTGCGGAAGAGATCATCGCTGAGGCGCCTTGCCCGGTGCTGACCATCCGTCCGCCGCAGCATGATTTTGTGGAACATCGAGGTGACAAGAGCGAGGTGCGCTTAAACCGCGTGCTGCTATCGACAAATTTTCGGCCCTCGTCCCTGGCCGCCACGCAAGTCGCGAAACAACTGGCCACCCAAACCGGCGCTGAGCTTCACGCAGTTTATGTTATCGGCGACTACCTGGAGCAGATTTCGGTAATGTTTCCCGAGGGCGGTCTGAACGCGCTTACTCGTTTGCGAAGTTACGTGCAGGAACGCATGGGCCAACTTGCTCGGGCAGATGGCGGGCGCGCTGTGCCACACATCGCGGAAGGCCGGCCTTACGAAGAAGTCGTGCGCCTGGCCGCGGAAACAGACGCAGACTTGATTATCATCGGTACCAACGTTCACGCCTCGCTGTTTGGTGGCACACCGGTGCTGGGATCTGAGATCGAACGCGTCGTGAGGAATGCACCGTGTCCGGTGCTGTGTGTTCCGGCAGCGCGAGTCGTCACACCATTGCCGGCGTTGATCAGCCAACCGGTTATTTAGTTTGAGGCCGGTAGATTAGAGGCCGGCAGTTTAGAGTCCAAGCAGAAGCCCGCGCGTTAGCAAGGGCTCTGGTTTCTGCCAGAATTTCGAGCTTGAGCCCTCCCTAACGGTCGGGCTTCTGCTTGGCCAGAACCGGCCGAACCATTTTTCGGGCAAAGTCGGCTGGACTCTAAACTTTCTGAGTGAAATAAGCGGGCCATACAAAAGCGAGGCGAAATATCCGCCTCGCTTAATAGTTTCAAACTGAAAAAAGTTTTACTGTGTAATCAATTGTAAGCGTCCGTCCGGAAGCCTCACGGCAAACACAGTGCGTTCGTAGATCGTCAGCGGCGTCGATTCTTTTCGCTGGTTAGCAGCGACCTGCTCGCGCGTGTAGTTGTTTGCGTAGCGGTAAGCCATCGGGTCGCGAATCAAATCGTAGCGCCGGCTGATCCTGCGCACGTACTCCTGCGTCTCACTATACGGCGGTATGCGAAACCCGTATTTGATCACCGCACCTTCGCCGGCATTGTAACCAGCCAGCGCCAGTTTCACGTCGCCATCGAACTTGTCCAGGAGGAAACGCATGTAGCGAGTGCCACCTTCGATATTCTGTTTCGGATCCCAGATGCTGGTGACGCCGAAACGCGCAGCAGTTCCAGGCATCAACTGCATCAGACCGCGCGCGCCCTTGTTTGACATCGCGCGAGGCTTGAAGGTCGACTCCTGATGCATGATGGAGTAAAGCAACAACGGATCGACTGAGTTGCGCCGGCCGGAATCAAGTATGTAACTATCGACGGTTGCGTCGCCGGTTGTGAAACCACTCATGGTGCCCGCCCAGTTCATGCTGGTGGTTCGCGTGAGCGCGCTGCTCGCGGGTGAGTAGTTTAAATTCGCGGCAGTGGGCATTCGCCCCTTGCGAAGTTTTTTGGCAGGCGGCGGAGGTAACGCGATGCGTACACCGCTCGCGAAGTCAAAGTTGTCGACCCGATAAGCGGGTCCCGCCAATTCATTTTGGGCCAGGACCGGGAACGCGGATACGAGAAAGATGGCAACAGCCAGGGGGAATTTTTTCATGCGCTTAAATTGTGGGGCGTGACGATTATTTGAACCGCAGACCCGAACCCTTGTGACGGGGAAGATGCGTTTAGGCGTGAAGACTTTCCTGAGAGCGGTCTCTTTTGACTTTCAATAAGACCGCGAAGATACTAACATAACGGTTAAACGTTTGCCAACATCTCGATTTTCCCCTGCAAAAGCAGCCGGTTTTTAAGAATATGGGCGATTTGATATGTGGATTTCCTGTTTAGGGCCGGGCTTGGATATCTGATCTGAGTTTGCGCCGGGCTCATACGATGAAACGTATTGCGAAGAAAACCCCGCATGCAAAATCACTTGCAACTTCTCGTTTAGGCACCTTGGGTAGGTTTGATTGAATTCCCAATCGAAGTCTGTATCATACCGGCGCTTTCCGAAACAAATCAGTAACGTCGCGCGCGTTTGCGCGTCTTCACTAAAGAAGGACCATATGAAAAAATTACTTTCGCTAGTGTTGTTGCCGCTCTTCGTTTTTACGATTGCCGTAGCAGCACAAAACACAAACAGCTCAACCACCACTAACAGCTCAGCCCCGGCGAAGGCGCCCCGGAAACCGATCTTCAGGGCCAACAAGGACCAGATCAAGCAGGCGCAAAAGATTCTTAAGGATCGTGGTTTCTACACCGGCGAGCAGACTGGAAAACTCGACGACGACACGCGCGCTGGGTTGAAGAAGTATCAGGCAGCCGAGAACATTAAGGTTACCGGCACACTAAACAAGGTGACGCTTGAAAAAATGGGCGTGGTGTTGACCGATAAACAGAAGGCGATGTAACCGTTACTGAGTAAGGCGCTCAGTAGTTTTGCGGGGGAGGCTTGTTGCAACACAAGCCACAAAAAAGCGCGGGCGGTCTTTTACTCAAACGACCGCTCACGCTTTTTGCAACCTATTGACCTAAAAGTTTGTTGGTGAGGGTCAAGCGATTTGCTGGGAGCGCGGGCGCCCTCGCCCGGAATGCCTGGGAAGACTCTTGCCGAGACTGCGCGAACTTCGTTCGCTCATCCGGGCGAGGGCGCCCGCGATCCCAGTAAGAAGGTTGCGCCAGCTTTGGCACTCAGCCCTTAAGCCAGCAGTCTTTCCACGATGCCGTAACTCGCCTCGAGAGCTTCGGCCAGTTTTTCCGGTTGCGCGCCTCCGCCTTCCGCCATATCGCCTTTGCCGCCGCCCTTGCCGCCAACAATCGGCGCCAACTCCTTGATCACTTTGCCGGCTGGAACCTTGCCGACTAGATCAGCCGAAGTGCGCACGATCAGCGAAACCTTTCCCTCGCCGCTGCGCCCCAGAACAACAACACCCGACTTGATACGATCGAGCAAGGCATCGGAAAGTTGACGCATGCCGGCGGAATCGAGCTCGCTTGCTTCCCGCGCCAGGACCTTTACGCCCGCCACGTCGCGCGCGCTATCATCGCCGCCGTTTGCGGACCTGCTTCCCACGGCGCCGGTTGCGATCTTCATGCGCAAGTCATCAGCTTCGCGGCGCGATTTTTTCAACTCTTCCTGAAGCTTGCCGATGACGGTAGGCAACTCAGTTCGCGACGTTCGCAAATCGGCGGTGACTTTATCAATGATCGTTTCACTCTCGCGAAATCGTGCGAAAGCGTCGGCACCCGTAACCGCGCGAATACGCCGCACGCCGGAAGCAATCGATTCGTCGCTCGTGATCTTGAAGAGTCCAATATCGCCAGTCGCGCGTACGTGTGTGCCGCCGCAAAGCTCTTTGGAGAAAATATCTTCCGCACCCTTGATGGAGAGCACGCGTACCTTCTCGCCATACTTCTCACCAAACAAAGCCATCGCTCCCGAGCGCATCGCTTCCTCTACGGCCATCTCAGTGGTCTCAACCGGCTCGTTGCGCAGGATGTGATAGTTAACGAGGTTCTCGATCTCTTCGATGTCGGTTCGCGTCAAAGGTTGATAGTGCGAAAAATCGAACCGCAAATAATTCGGCGCTACAACCGAGCCGGCTTGTTTCACGTGCGTCCCCAAAACTTCGCGTAGCGCGGCATGCATCAAGTGCGTGGCCGTGTGATTGCGTCTTGTGGCATCGCGCTTCTCGACATCGACTTCCGCAGAAACCGTATCGCCAACTCTCAAGGTTCCCTTTTCAACCTTGACCTTGTGAACGATCAAACCCTGAGCGGGCGAATAGGTATCAAGAACCACAGCGCTTACATCGGCGCTCCGGTCAGAACCACCTGCGTGAGCGGGTGGCTTCGCGTTGGCATCGTCAGGCCGCCCCCTCACGGAGGCGGTTCTGACAACACGCCCGACATCGCCGACTTGACCGCCGCTTTCGGCATAAAACGGCGTGTGATCAAGAACGACCTCACCTTCATAGCCTTCACTCAACTCCGGAACTTCATTACCGTTCTTAATCAGACTAACAACTCGCGCGTCATCCACCCGCGTGGTTTCATAGCCCTTGAACTGCGAACGCTCAGCGCGAGCAGCAAAACTCGCGTAAACCGAACTTGTCCTGGTTTTTCCTTCAACCTTTCCCGGCCCGCCGGTTTGCTGAAGATCACGCAAGGCCAAATCGAAGCGCTCATTAAAAGTATCTTCGTCGAATGTGATTAGTCCCCGCTCTTCCACGCTGACGCGAATCAGGTCGCGCGGTACGCCGAAGGTGTCATAGATCCGAGCAAGCTCTTTCCATTCCGGGTATTGACCTTTAGGCGTGATCGCAAACAGCTCGTCCAGCTCCCGCAGACCGGTCGTAAGCGTTGCCGCAAACCGTTCCTCTTCCAGCTTCACCATCTTCTCGATGAACTCGCGTTGAGTCTCAAGCTCTGAATAGGCGCGACCCATCACCTCAACCACGAAGTCAGTTACTTGGTGAAAGAACGCTTTTTCAAAGCCAAGCGTGTGGCGACCCTGATAGATCGCGCGGCGCATGATTTTGCGCAGCACGTAGTTGCGACCTTCGTTGCCCGGCAGGATGCCGTCGGCGATTAGGAAAGCCGTGGAGCGTGCATGGTCAGCAATGACGCGCATCGCAAAACCTTCCTGCGTTTCCGGTTCGTAATCCTTCCCAGCGAGCTTTGCGGTGAAGTCGATGAATGGCCGCAGCAGATCAGTTTCATAATTTGATTTCACGCCTTGCAGCACTACAGCCAGACGCTCCAAACCCATCCCCGTATCCACTGAAGGCGCTGGCAATGGATCTAGTTTGTATTTAGGAACGCCCTCCCTTCCGGTCGGGCTACTGCCCCAATCCCCGTTACCGCACTCCAAAGCTATCTTGCTCCGGGTTATGAACTGTAGTAGCCTTCGCGCGGCCCAATATCTTGTGGTTTAGCTTCATGGCGAGTCAAGCGGTTTACTAATTCTTGAAGTCAGTTACCAGAAAATACATCGAGTTTG
>DASYMB010000422.1:0-6011 GCA_036009285.1 Pyrinomonadaceae bacterium
AGTTTATTGGGCGGTCGCGAAGATCGGCGCGGTGGTGGTGCCGCTTAGTACCTTGACGCGCGGCAAGGGGCTGGTGAATTTACTGCGGGACGCCGATGTTTCAACAGTCGTCACGAATGCAGACTTCGCCGCCGAAGTTGATGCGATCAAACAGGAACTTCCGAACATCAAAAGCAATCGCTACCTGCTCACTGGCGAAGCTACTCAGAACTTCGCCATCGGCTATCGCAGTTATAACGAACTGACTGCGGCCGCGAGTGAGGAGAACCCACCGGCAATCGAAATCTCCGACGACGATCTCTTCAACATCATCTACAGCAGCGGTACCACCGGCCAACCCAAGGGAATCGTGCACACCCATTACATTCGCGCGATGTATTGCACGCTGTTCGCCTCCGCTTATCGCGTCAGCCCCGAGAGCATCATCCTGCATGCGGGGTCGATAGTT
The DNA here is from genome assembly GCA_036009285.1 of Pyrinomonadaceae bacterium. Lineage (GTDB taxonomy): Bacteria > Acidobacteriota > Blastocatellia > Pyrinomonadales > Pyrinomonadaceae > PSRF01. The sequence goes on from DASYMB010000422.1 coordinate 449, forward strand.
TTCAACGGCGCGTTTCTAACCTTGATGCCGTCGATGTATGTGGGCGCCACCTATATTCTTCAGGAAAGTTTTCAGCCGAAGGAGTTCATCGAAACAATCGAGCGTGAACGCGTCACGCATGTGAAGATGGTGCCTTCGCAGATTGTCGCGATGATTAACGCGCCAAACTTCTCCGCCGAAGCGCTCGCGTCGCTGGAGATGGTCGGAGCGGTTGGCGCGCCGCTTCATCTCGAACACAAGGAGAAGCTCAATCGCATTCTTCCGGGGAGGTTCTATGAACTTTATGGACTGACGGAAGGATTCATGACCATCCTCGATAAGAACGACTACGCGGCGAAGCCAAACTCCGTCGGGGCGCCGCCGCCCTTTTTTGAAATGAGAATTGTAAACGACGAGGGTAACGACGCAGACGTTGGCGAGGTAGGCGAGATCGTGGGCCGCGGGCCGGCGCTGATGCCGGGCTACTACAAGCGTCCCGATCTCACCGATCAAGCAATCATCAACGGCTGGCTGCACACCGGCGATTTGGGTTACGTCGATGAAGACGGGTTTCTATTTCTCGTCGACCGCATGAAAGACTTAATCATCACGGGCGGCTGCAACGTTTTTCCACGGGACATAGAAGAGATCATTGTGCAACACCCGGCCGTGCGCGAAGCGGCAGTGTTTGGGATTCCCAGCGAGAAGTGGGGCGAGACGCCAATGGCGGCGATAGTCCTGCGTGAGCCCGGCGCCGCAGGCGAAGATGAGTTGCGCGATTGGATTAATTCGCGGGTGGACAGCAAGCTCCAACGTGTCCAGGCGGTGGTGTTGATGGAGGATTTTCCGCGGAGCACTGCCGGCAAAACTCTGAAACGCGTTATGCGTGAGCCTTACTGGGCCGGACGCGGAACGCGGATATGAAAGCTTTGGTAAATCAAACTGTTAGTTTGCGATGGTTCGTTGCCATGCAGATCGGTAGCTGCCCCAACTTACGCAAACTAACAGTTTGCTTTACATAAGTCCTGATCCGCGTCTCTTCGCGTAAATCTGCAGCTCAAAAATCGTATGAAACCTGGAGACACAGCCTCTATTACAAGAAAGATCACGGAGCAGGACATTGGCGCGTTTGCCGAACTCACCGGCGATCACAACCCGGTCCATCTCGATGAGGCTTTTGCTCATAAAACGAGATTTCGTCATCGCATAGCGCACGGCATGTTAGGCGCGTCGCTGATCTCGGCGGTGCTGGGGACTGAGTTGCCGGGTAAGGGATCAATTTATCTGAGCCAGACGCTGCAGTTTCTTGGTCCAATCTACATCGACGACACCGTGACCGCACGAGTCACAGTTACAAAAGTCAGAGAGGACAAATCAATCGTTACGCTGGAAACGGTCTGTGAGAATCACCGCGGCGAAACGCTCATCCGCGGTGAAGCGGTGGTGCTGGTGGAGTGATCGAAGATATCAATGTGACTACTACTACCGTCCCGGTTATCGCGCCTGCGCCAGTCCCGGAGGGGTCCGAAATGTTTATAGACTGCAGGCTTTGTTAGAAATCGGCCGCAGTGCCGTACGAACAGCACATCGATGGATTGACAGTAGTTCATCGGAAGAAACATTTCGCTCCGCTGGAGCTCAAGAGTCGAAGGATTGGCCCCATGTCTATAAACATCCGGCTCCTAACGGAGCTAAGGTAAGAGTTGACTTTACGGGCGCTTCGCTTTCCCGCGGTGAAAGTCCTGTCGGCTGAGCGCCCGCAATCCCAGTAAAGAGATGATGAATTCTCGATGAGCACCAAGCTATTTCACACAACAGATCGAGTGACGGCAGTCGTTCCAGTTCTCGACGATCGAGTGCCCGCATACTCGTGGTTTGCGCTGGCAGTGCTTACACTCGTCTACGTTCTCAACTTCCTCGACCGCACGCTGATTTACATTCTCTTTACGCCGATCAAAAAAGAGATGGCGTTTACGGATTTGCAACTGGCCCTGCTCGGCACGACCTCGTTCGTCATCTTCTACACGCTGCTCGGAATTCCGTTTGGCCGTTTAGCCGATCGCACTACCCGAAAATATTTGATCGCCGGCGGCCTTGCGGTCTGGAGTTTATTTTCAGGCTTGACGGGATTTGCCGGCGGCTTCTGGAGCATGTTCTTCTGCCGCCTGATGGTGGGCGTGGGAGAAGCGACGCTTGGTCCAGCCGCGCTGTCTCTATTGAGCGATTATTTTCCGCCGCGCATGCGGGCCACGGTGCAGGGCGTCTACTCGTCGGGTATCGCAATCGGAAGTGGCGCGGCATTTTTTCTCGGCGGCTGGATAGGACAAAGCTACGGCTGGCGTTGGGCCTTCTACTTTCTCGGCTTTCCCGGACTGCTACTCGCCGTGGTGGTTTTCTTTTTGAAGGAGCAGCCGCGCGGCAGAACGGAAGTAATTACCGTTCACTTCAGCAGTAAGGATTGGAAGATACTCTTCAGCTCGGTGCCATTAAGATATTTGTATCTCGGCTACGGCCTTTTCGGAATCGCCTCGAACAATCTCGGCATTTGGGTTCCCTCGTTTTTCGTACGCGTGCACGGCATGAGCCTGGCGCTGATTGGGACGGTTGCGGGAATTCTGGCGATCGTCGTCGGTGTGCCGGTGACGATAATGGGCGGTTACATTTCCGATCGTTTCCGGCGATTTGGCAAAGGCGGCCGCATGTTGTTCAGCACCTGCGCCGCGCTCGCTTCTATCCCGCTGTGGTTGCTGTTGCTTTTCAGTAACAATACGCCGCTGCTGTTGGTTCTCAACACCTGCCTGTTTGCCCTCGCGATATCCTGGCTGGGGCCGGCCGCCGCCGACGTTCACGACATCGCCGGACCTCACTTGCGAGGGCTCGGGATCGGTATCTATTTTTCGACAGTGAATATCTGCGCTTACGGGATCGGTTCGCCGTTGATTGGAAAACTGAATGACTTGCTTGGCGTGACTGGCAACCCGGGGATGATGAGATATTCGCTGCTGGTGTGTCCGATTGCCTGTGCGCTCAGCGCTGTGATGCTGTGGCTCGGCAGCCGGGCGCTAACCAGGAGCCAAGCAGAAGCCCGCGCGTGAGCAAGGGCTCCGAGCCCTCCGTTATGGTCGGGCTTCCGCCAGAGTCAACTAACTACTGTCCGATTGGCGGATCGGTAGCGGTTGCGGGCTGTGTGTTGTTAACGTGGATGGTGTTGCTGTCCGAGTCGAAGTAGAAATGGTTCTTTCCGGTAGCGCCGACGCCTTCGGTCACCTGCGGATCCGAATTAATTACATAACCCGGTTGGGTAGTGGTTGATTTAGGGATGATGCGCATCTGGAAAACGTAGCCCTCAACCACCGGGGTCGTTCCCGCAAAGCGAGCATCGAGCATGTTTTCCTTCAGCATCTCGTCGAAGGTTCCAAACGACGTGCGCTGGTGAGAGTTGTAGTAGAGCATTTGTTGCTCGGCAATCGTTCTGAGCGTCTTGATGGCGGCAGCTTCATTGGCCGCCTTTACCGCCGCCTTCCAACCGGTCACACCGACCGCGATCAGAATTCCGATAATCGCAATAACAATCATCAGCTCTATTAGTGAGAAGCCGCGTTCGGCGGCACGTTGTCTTTGATCCAATCTCATAAAAACTCCTCGCAACGTTACACGTATGAAGTAAGTTTTGGTTCCCGGACTGCGGATGAATTCGGGAACGTGGCGTGTAATCGAGCTGGAACTTAGTTTACTACAGCGCATTGCGAACGTCATGTGACGAGCTTCGCGAGGTGCTTGTTCGCTTTGAGACGGGCCATTTTTTGGAGTGCGGTGACCTGTCACCGCCTTGATCGACTGCGACCTGTCGCAGCTTGTACGGAGTGGACTCGCAGCCGGAACCGGCGTCAAGCCGCCGCAGGCAAAAGCGGTGACAGGTCACCGCCCTCCAAAGTGCCCAGCTTGGGTTTAGCGTGCGAGCGTGAGTCTTAGCATGTAGAATGAAGGAAATCTGACCAGGGATGGGGAGCGATTGATGAGACGTCTCGAACCGGTAACAGGGCAGTCGCCGCTAATCACCGCGGAGGCGGTGGAAAAGATTGAGCGACTGCAGCAGGCAATCGAGACGGTGATCAAGGGAAAGAGGGAAGCAGTTCGCCTGGGAATTGTGACGCTCCTGGCCGGCGGACACTTGCTCGTGGAGGACGTGCCCGGAGTTGGTAAAACTACGCTCGCGCATGCCCTGGCCCGAGCGCTTCACTGCAACTTTCAACGAATACAATTCACTTCCGATCTCCTGCCCTCGGATGTTATCGGGCTTTCAATTTACAACCAGCATACGAACGTCTTCGAGTGGAAGCCAGGTCCAATTTTCGCCAACGTAGTGCTGGCTGATGAGATTAATCGCACCACGCCAAAGACGCAATCTGCCTTGCTGGAGTCGATGGCGGAGCGGCATGTGACTGCCGAAGGCGTAACGCATTCATTGCCCGCGCCGTTCATGGTGGTGGCCACGCAAAATCCGATCGAGCATCACGGCACCTATCCCTTGCCGGAGTCGCAGCTCGATCGTTTCATGCTGCGGTTGCGAATCGGTTATCCGGCTGTCGACGACGAAAAACAAATTCTGCGCGATCGAGAATACAGTGATCCGCTCGACAATCTCCGGCCCGTGATGACCGCCGGCGAGATCGTTGAACTACAGCAGAGCGTCGCGGATGTTTCCGTCGATGACGCCCTCGTTGAATACCTGATGCGCATCGTGGCAGCCACTCGCGATTCAGAGATGTTGGATCTGGGAGTGAGCCCGCGCGGAACTTTGTCTCTCTTCCGCGCCGCGCAGGCCCTGGCGCTGACTGAAGAACGATCCTATTGCATCCCCGACGATATCAAGCGCCTGGTCCTCCCCGTCTTTGCCCACCGCATACTCGTCAGCACACGTTTCGCTTCGTCAATGCGCCGCAGCGAAGAAGCCGAAGCAGTGTTGACGGAAATTATGAAAACTGTCAGCGTGCCGCTGTGATAAGGGATGAGGGATGAGGGCGGAGGTATGGGTAAGACCGATCAAGTCTATCAAGCGCCTTCTTATTCATCCCTCCACCCTCTTCCCTCATCCCTTGCGAAGTGGCGCAACGCCATCCTGGGAACACTGCTTGTAATCGGCGGCTTGTCCGCTGCGGCCGTTACTCTTCTGGCTCGTAACAGCGACAACTATGTGCTCGCCGCGGTGGCTGCGGTCCTGTCATTGGTCAGCGCGGCGTTGATGCTGATCTTCGTTGTGCCGCCGCTTGCGCGTTCGGCGCGTCTGGAAGTGAAGCGCTTCGATTTTCCGGTTGAGGTTACCAGCGGCGGCGGCATCTTCATAACTATTTTGATCGTGGTCGGTTTTGCGGCCTGGAACACCGGCAACAATTTGCTGTTCATGATCTTCTCGTTGCTTTGTTCGAGTCTATTTGTTGGAGGCGTGGCGGCGAGAGCATCACTGCGCGATCTGATCGTGTCCGCGCGTTTTCCCGATCACATTTTTGCCGGTGAAGCGGCGCCGGTGATCGTAACACTGCGCAATGCCAAGCGAGTATTACCCTCATTCTCGATTCTCGTTGAA
>DASYMB010000423.1:0-13343 GCA_036009285.1 Pyrinomonadaceae bacterium
GTTCCTCCTCGGAGAGTTCTTCGGCGAGGTATTCATCGATCAATTCGTCTTCCGCAATTTCCAACTCTTCGAACAAATCGTCCTCCGTCAGGAGGCGCTGTTCAATCGTTCGCTGATCACCGTCGGAAAGTTGTCTCAGCAGATACTGCCTAACAGCGTTTTTGTCGTGATGGTTCCGCGCCATTATCAAACTGCCTTCTGGTCTGAGGAGACCTGCCAATTGGTATGCGTTTCAGTTCCGAATCGTTTCAGCGCGCATTGTCGAGACATGCTTCCATACATGGGCGCAAATGTTGCCGGATACGGTGCGCCTTGATCCTCAGTGCGTTAACGGTTATCCCCAATTCGAGGGCCAGATCCTTGCGGCCATCGATTTTTGCTCGTTTCTCTTCCCGAAAGTAACGCCGAAACAGCTCGCCGTCAGGGGCGGTCAACTGTCCCATACATTGTGTCAGGCATTTGTCTTCGTACTCACGTTGTTCGTCGTCGTCTTCGTCCCGTCCATCGGGTAAGTGCCCCGACGGATCGAGTTCTTCTAGTTGCCGCCGGACCCGGAGATCTTCAAGGTAAACATTGTCCGCGAAGCCCTGAAAGCACCTGGCTGGGTCGCCCTGGTAAGTTTCTACGATTTTATCTATTCGTACCGCAACGCGATTCATGACTTCGTCTGCCAAAGTCTCTGCATCAATACAACCCCGAGAGACGAATATCTTGATTAATCTGTGGCGGATGGTTTCGTATTTTTGGGCGGCCACATCACGATCAGAATCCAGCCAGTCGAGTAGCTTTTCAAATTCTTCTGGCGTGGGATCGCGTTCTCTCTTCATCGGGTTAATCTCAGGAACCAACCGCGGTAGAGCAACCGGAGACCTCAGGAGCGCCTCCCGCCACGAGCGCTTAGTTTTGAGATGTCAGCAAAATGGAATCGTAAAAGGCGAGGATGACCAAAATAACAGGATCAAATAAGGCACTTGCGAGAAACATGCGAAGATTAGACGCGCCACTGTAGGAAGTCAACAGGAATGGACGACAACTCCGCCAAAGTTCTGGTCGAAATGTGCGGCTATGCAGGCAGCAAAGATGTGACGCTCATTGGCGGCCGCTACAACCGCGGCAAGAAGTTATCGCGTGCCGATGTTTTCTATAGGCGTAAACGAAAAAGCGGAAACCCCCAAGGAGGTCGCAGGCGGGCTGACACATTGCCAGGGGTTTCGAGTTTAAGAGTAAGGCACCGTAGGCCCTCAGCTTGTCCGTCACCGAGTTTTTTACTTCGTCTCATTCGAAGTTTCGAATCAGCACGATGTCTCTTGTTTTCACGCCTCGCGAAACCACCAACTGTCCGGCGTCGTCGAGCCAATCGTAGTAAAAGATCGCATCTTCAGTGAAGCTGGTTAACTGCGTCGGAGCGCCGTCATCGAGAGGTTGCCGCCAAAGATTGTGAACGCCCTCCGAGCGATCAACGTAAATGAGCGCTTTGCTGTCCCGGCTCCAGCGAATGACTTGGTTGTAAGGATAAGGCAGAGCAAAAGATTTGAGCGGTTCGCCACCCGCGGCAGACAACAAAGCTATCTTCCACTTATCCGCCTCGGCCCGGCGATAGACGCACGTGATCATCGTTCCGTCTGGCGACACGACCGGCTTGATTGCCATGCTGTTATGCGTCAACTGGACCGGCGAGCCCCCGTCAATTGAAACTTTCCAGAGCGTGTTGCGCCCGTTGCCGAGCGGCGTATACACGATCCATTCAGCGTCAGGTGAAATACTCGGATGGCTTTCTCCGGCGCCCTCGGTTAATTGCTTTTTGTTGGCGCCATCGGCATCCATCCGCCAGATGTGAAGGGTGCTGCCCTGCGCGGAGACATAAGCCACTAAATGGCCATCGCTCGAAGCCGACGGAAAAAATCCACTGTCATAGGTCAATTTACGGCCATCGGATCCATCTGCATTGATGCTCCACAGATTCGACTGGTTATTCTCAGTTGAGGCATAAACGATGCGGCTCTGGGCCACGATCGCCAGTCCGTCGAAGCCCTCAGTGCGACCCGAAGTAATGCGCCGCGGTGCACCGCTCGTGGGCACAATCCAAATATCGGCTTGCGGCTCAACTTGCATCGTGACCAGCGCTTCTGCCCTCTCGGCGACGCTGATCTGTTCGTAGTTATTAGGATCATTGGTGATGCGTTGCTTCTCGCCGTCTCGCAACGAGAAGCGCCAGATCTGAAGCGACTTGGAATGCAAAGCGGTGGCGGAACAGTAGAGACCGCTGCCGTCTTCGCTCCACTCCACCGCCCGCACGTCTTTCCAATCCCATTGCGAAAGTTCGATCGGCGCGCTTCCATCCAGCGGCACACCGAGTACGGCAAACTCAAGCTCGTTATTACGACTGGCACCGATCGCAATCAACTTGCCGTCCGGCGACCACGACGCAGCGGAGAAACAGAATTTATCGGGATGCTGCCGACTGGCGATCTCCCGCTCGTTTGAGCCATCGACGTGGGCAACGATAATGACGTCCTTGTGTTGGCCAGGATAGCAGCGCACAAATGCGATTTGAGAACCGTCGGGAGAAAGGGCCAGGGGAGCATCAATATTCACCACGAGTTTTACCGACTCTCCACCGGACACGGGCATTCGATTTAGAACGCTAATCGTACTGTTGGGTTGAGTCGTAATGTAAAAGAGCTCTTCCTGATTATGTGTGAATCGAAGGCCCCAGCATAAGGCTGACGACGGCGGAAGCAATTGCCGTTTTTCGCCCGACTCGAGATTCCAGATCCACAAGCTGTATCTGCCCATCTCGATTGGCACGTACGCCAGCAGCCGCGCGTCTGGTGAAATTCCGACATCCAGCACATGTCCGTTGTGGGTCAAACGGATGATCTGCATGGAAGTGAAATTTACTCTTCCGGGCCGGGCGCTACTGCCAATCCTGACGCTGGGCACGAAGCGGTAGCCCCGCTTCGGAACAGTCTCAATGAATTTGGTCCCGTTCTCGTTATCGCCCAGTGCGCGGCGTAAGCTTGAAATGGCGACCGTGAGGTTTGAGTCTTCAACGAAGGAGTCAGGCCAGAGTGTTTCGACCATTTCTACCCGCGAAACTACGCGCCCCGCGTTACGAACGAGCAGTCCCAGGGCCTGGATCGCCTTCGGTGCCAGCGGCAGGATCTCATTAGACTGCCGCAAAACACCTTCGTCGGTATCCAATTGAAACTCCCCGAACTCGTATTTCTCTCCCTGCGCTCGAACCATGCCCCCTCGCTTCGTATCGGGTTTATTAATATTTTCTTTAGGACTTTTGGCACGTCAGGTCATTAATGTGAGCCGTGAACTCGGGAGGGATCACAAACACCGCACGTGCTGCTCGATCGTAGCGGCAGCATTGTAGCTTTGGGTTTAACTGAAACCAAGCTCACCGTTTCAACCTCGCAAGCTTAGCGATAGTGGACAGAGCTTGCTTCCCTAATTGGCTACTCCTTGAGTCCCTCCAAGCCCCACGCCGCAGCAGCTCAGGCTCAGAACCTTACCAATTGACCCAGTCGGCGGCCGCGAATTATTTCGCAGGCCGCCGCTGCTGCTCTAACCGGGTCAGAACAATTCCTAATCAGATCTTAATTTAATCGAAAGGAAGCCGGTAGGGTTACTAATCCTGGTGCTTTGTCGGCGCGTCGGCGTGCGGCACGAAACAGCCGCGGCAGCGGGCTTCATACATGTCGCCGCCACCGACGGCTACACGTTCTTCGGATTCAACGGTGCGTTGAGTATAGTTTGCCGGCTGGCCACACTTCATACAGATGGCGTGAGTCTTGGTAATATATTCTGCGATGGCGAGTAGTTGAGGCATGGGCTCCCATGGTTTGCCGGTGTAGTCCTGGTCCAGGCCGGCGATTATGACGCGCAGGCCACGTCCGGCCAACTGGGTGGCGACCTCAACCAGAGCGTTGTCAAAAAACTGACCTTCATCAATACCAACTACCTCGGTATCGGCTTCAACCTTTGCGAGCACTTCCGCCGCGCTGCGAATATTCGCCGACTCGTGTCGCATCTCCGAATGGGAGACGATGTGATCCTGCGAAAAGCGAGAGTCGATTTCCGGTTTGAAGACCTGCACTTTTTGACGCGCGATCTTGGCGCGCCGCAGCCGGCGAATAAGCTCTTCCGATTTTCCCGAGAACATCGAACCGGCAATTACTTCGATCCAGCCGATGTTAGCACGCGAGTGGTGGGTGGGTTCACCGTCATTAACCTGTGCGATAAGTTCTTCCATGTCAGCATAGTTGAGAGTTGAAGTTTGGCTTGTGCCTTTTCCCTGAGAACAACCTAAATGTTGAACTCTAAACTCTCAAGAGTACATCTCCTTATTGTAAAATGGCGCAAACGCCGCAATCAGCGCGACCTCAAAACTCATCGCCCTTGTGACCAGGTCGCGCGAGAGAATGCCCCAGGCTCCCTGTCGACTGCGCACGTCTTGTATACCGGCAACTTCATCAATCACGAGTCCAAGCTCGCGACGCCCTTCAATAACCTTCTTTGCCAGCGACGGGGGAACACTAATCGAAGGAGTGGCGCCGAAGGCTGCGTTTTTCCCGTCTGTCGCATACGCCCAGCCACGCAGGAAGGTGTGCCATTCGCCTTCAATCGAAATCGAATGGAAGCCGCCCTCGAGGCCTACATAAATATCAGCATCCCGGCGCTGCCCGAGTAGCTGATCGCGCACCGCGAGTGCCCTTTCGCGCGCGCCTTGCATCAACTCCCAATCATTCAGCGGCATCGCGGGTACTCTCGTCTCCACCGGGCGGGCCAGCACCGTTGCTTCAGCCCACGACGCGTCGATCGTTGCGACCCGCGCAATACTCGCACGAACAGCCATAATCTTCGCCGCGCGATCAGAGCCCAGCGCGATCGTCTTAACTACAGCCGAAGCGTGGCGGTTCAAAGTTGTCAGAGTAAATCCAAAGCCTCCGCAGGATGAAATGGGTCAGAGGCTATAACACAGCGGCGCTTGGCGTCAAAAGGATGGCTCTCAAATGCGTCGCTTGACATTAACAAGGGCCGGTTGCTGTAATCAAATTCTTCCATTGAGAATACAGGTTAGATCGTGATGAATCTCGAAACAGACAAACTAAAGTCTGAACTCTAAATCAATGGCTGAGAAGGCTGGAGGTTTTCGGAGTGTCCCTTGAAGAATTAGTTTACGACTGGAACACGATCGATCCGGCGTTGATCCATCCGAATCGTCATATAGGTTTTGACGACGAAACGCTCCGCGATGGCTTGCAGTCGCCTTCTGTTTGCGAGCCCCCGATTGAGCAGAAAATCGAACTGCTTCACCTGATGGACGCGCTGGGGCTCGACACTGCCGATATCGGTTTGCCTGGAGCAGGCGGAGCTCACGCGGCCGGCGTGGAGTTAATGGCCCGCGAGATCGCCGAGAAAAAACTCAAGATTCGACCCAACTGCGCGGCACGCACTCATCGCAACGACATTCTACCCATCGTCCAAATTTCGCAGCGAGTCGGGATTCCAATCGAAGCCTGCACTTTCATCGGTTCTTCTGCTATCCGATTCTTTGCCGAAGACTGGACGCTTGATAAGTTGCTGAAACTCACCGAAGAAGCAGTAACGTTTGCCGTGAGCGAGGGCCTGCCGGTGATGTACGTTACTGAGGATACTACCCGGGCCAACCCCGAAACCATTCGCGCCCTCTACACCACGGCCATACGCTGCGGCGCGCGGGCGGTGTGCGTTTGCGATACCGTGGGCCATTCAACTCCGGACGGCGCGCGTTCCGTAGTTCGCTTCGTCAAAGACATCATTGAGCAGCAGGGTGGCAACATCCGCCTCGATTGGCACGGTCATCAGGATCGAGGACTTGGCGTGATCAATTCGATAGCGGCAATCCAGGGCGGCGCGGATCAAGTCCACGGCTCAGCGCTCGGCATCGGAGAGCGAGTCGGAAATACGCCGCTGGACCAATTGCTGGTGAACCTGAAACTGATGGGCTGGATCCAAAATGATTTGTCGCGGCTCGGTGAGTATTGCTCGGTCGTGTCGAAGGCCTGCGGTTGGACCATCCCTGTCAACTATCCCGTATTCGGCCGCGATGCGTTTCGCACGGCCACGGGTGTGCATGCGGCAGCGGTGATTAAGAGCTATCGCAAAGGCGATCGAGAACTCGCCGACCTGGTTTACTCGGGCGTTCCAGCCGGACAGTTCGGGTTAGAACAGGTGGTGGAAGTAGGACCGATGAGTGGAAAATCAAACGTGATCTACTGGCTTGAGAAGCGAGGAATTGAAGCAAGCGATGACCGCGTGACCCGGATCTACGAGCGAGCCAAACAAGCATCCGCCATTCTGGCAGACGAGGAAATTATGCGGCTGATCTAAAGCAGGGGGCAATGGGTAAAGGGTAAGGGGGAAAGGGTAAACAAAGCTGCGTGGCTTTACCCTTTCCCCCGTACCCTTTACCCGTTTTAGTTTTTAGTTTATCGGAATCGTTATAGTTGCGGAGCCGGCTTTTCCTGCGGGAAAGCGTTTTTGACGCGCAATGCGCACCGCACTCGCATCGCCGCCCGATGCCTGGGTCACACGTCCCGATTCGTCGTAAGAAACCGTCACGGTGATCTTCTTTGGTCCAGACTTCACTGCGTCAGAGGCTACGCTGGCCGGCGCGGGCGCGGGCGTGCCTGCTTGAGTTAGCGCTGCCGCTTTTTCTTCACGAGCTTTTGCTTTTTCCTTTTCACGCTGGCGCTTTAATGCCAGTGCAGCTTCGTCACTATGATCCGTTGGAGTTTCTACGGTCGCTTCAGGCTCGCTCTTGGGAACCTCGGCAACCGGAGACGCCGGCTGAGTGGTAGGGGCCGCAGTATTCGGTTGACTGGCGACGGTCGAAGCTTTCGCGCCACCATACCATCCTGCGGGAATACCGATCGCGGCGACGCTCGCCACCACTGCAAAGGCTACTGCGCCGGCAATAGCAAACTTTCGCTTGCTCCCTGTTTCTGAACCCATGAAAGACAGAAACGATGGAACACGCAAACTCTCGAGCTCTGTAAAAGAGTTGTCCGCCTGCATCGCTTCCGCCGTATCGGCCGGCTCTTCGTAGTTAGGTGGAAACGCGGGCGCCGGAACAATACCTTCGTCGAGCCGCCGAAGACCTTCAAGAACAACCTGGGTCCAGGGTTGATTGATCGTGCGTTCGTTAGGTTCAGACGCACTGCCAAACTCAAACTTTGCGTTAGGAAGCGTCAACGCGTAATAGACGGCATCGATTCCGCGCAGCACGCCGATGCGCGCATCGACCACCGAGCCGGTTTGAAGATGAAAATAGCCGGGACCTTGGGGATAAAGGACCTTAAGCTGTCCAGACTTGCGTTGGTTACAAAAGAATTCGATCAATTCGGAAAGCGAAAGGTCGCTTAGGTGTCCGGTTAGTGCCATCAGAATTAGCTCCTCATAAGGAAAGAGTTTGCGAGGAATCGAAAGAAGTGTCGGCCGGTGGTCGTGGTCCTCCCGCTTTGGAGAATTGTAAAACCACCGAAACGAACAGGCAGGACGCCGGTCCTACTGTTATTGGGAGAGCGCGAATTTATAGTTGATCAGGCCCGAGACTTTCACGGGCTGGCCCGAGAGTTTTGTGGGTGAGAACCGCGCTCGGAGTGCGGCCTGCACGGCAACGTCTCTCAATACGGCGGGTCCGCTGGTGGCCACTGCCGAGATTACTTTTCCAGTTTCATCTACGATGACTTCAACGGTAACCACGCCTCCCATTCTTAAGCGTCGGGCAGCTTCCGGATAGGACGGTGGTGGCAAACTGATCGCGGTCCCATTGAGGACACCGCCCGACACCGGTTTGAGAATTGGTCTCGGAGCCGGAGCAGGCGGTGGCGGTTCTGAATCGAGATGAACTACCGGGCCATTGGCGCTGGTGTTCGCGCGCACGCTTCCCGCTTCCACCGATCCGAGGCCGTTCAACTTGTTCCCATTGAGCATTGCGCCAGGCAATGAAGGCGAAGCTTTCTGAGTTGAGCTGGAGTTGTTGTTGGCGGCAGCAGGTTTTGGTGCGGACTTGACGTCCAAATTCGCGCCGCCCACATTGTTTGCAGGCGCAGTAGTTAACGAATTTTGCGACACCGCTGATTGACCCACTGGCTGGGTGGCTGGTTGGCCCACTGGTTGCGCCGCGGGTTGGGCCATCTTCATCATGTTCTCATCGAGGTAATACATGATCGAGCGATAAGTTATTTCCGTCGGCTCGAACGACATCTTGCCGGCCTCAATTACCGCCACCGAAGTCGTCATCTTGTTCCAGTTTCCCGCGAAATCAAATTCGTATTTGTAGACTTCCTTACTGAGTAGTGACCCATCAGTATTCAAGAGAGTCATCTCGCTGATGTTTCCCTTGTCGTCATACTTGTAAACCTCTTTGCCTGTAAGGTTCGCGCCCGCGATGGGGAAATACTGGTTCTCAATCTTCGTGCCTTTGATATCGTATGACACCACTTCCAAAACCGCGTGTTTGCCTTCCTGCAGCTTTCCACTCTCGCTTGAAAGCTTCGAGACTTCGGTTCGAATCCTGCGCACCGGGCCAACCAATCCGTCTCTAATGCGATCGCTTTCTTCCACCGCGCGAGTGGAGGCAGGCTGCACCGAATTCACTTTCGCCGTAAGGGTAGACTGCGCCTGTGTATTAACACTAAATGCGGCCAGCGCAAAGGCACATAAAGTGAAACTGCCGATCCGTCTTAACATTTGATTTCACTCCTGACTTGAAGAGGGTGGGTCCGACGATACTAAAGTTATGAGGGGATGCTGACTGCGGCTAGCTAGACTATCCGCCCCAACCCGACACGCAGGAATAATAGCCTGTTGAACGAGGTTTGTCTAGAGCCAACATTGGCGGCCAATGGAGGGATCAGGGCGTTTTTTGCGTTTTTTCCTTGGGAACGTCGGGAACCTCAGCCAGCAAAGCGACAATTTTATCTATTAACTCGGTGCTGTTCCCTCGCCCGATCTGGTCGTTGCACATTATTGAAAACGCCAAAAGCTGTCCTCGGGAGGTGGTGAGATAGCCGGAAAGTGAGTTGTCGTAAGTTAAGGAACCGGTCTTGGCTGCAACCCGATCCGTTAGCGCTTTGAGCCGACCAGCCAACGTTCCATCGCGACCGGCGATTGGCAACGATTCTTTAAAAACCTGCCCTGAAGCTGTCTTAGAGAGACCAAGCAGTAAGCGCGCGCTCGACTCAGGAGTCACCAGGTCGAGCCGGGACAAACCTGAGCCGTCGTGAAGAGCGATGCGACTAGTCGTGATCCCTGCACGGCCCAGCCACACACGAATCACCGCGAGTCCGGCTTCATCATCGCCCCGCTCTCTTCCAGCACCCTGCGGGAGCGCGGCCATCTCACCACGCTCTCGTCCAAGCGTGCGGAGTATCAACTCTGCATAAAGATTAATGCTTTCCTTATTTGTTTTCCTGGCTATCTCGCCGAGAGGCTGGCTATCCAGGAACGCAAGCTCAATCGAATGTGCCGGATCAAACCTTTCACTCTCAGCCACGCGCGAATCTCGCGACACTGCCTCACCTTCGACTTTTATGCCACGCGTCTTGAGCGCCTCTACAAACAACTTCGCCGCCCAGAGCGCTGGCTTGTGTACTGAAAGACGCGCACCAAAGCCTTTCGTGCCGGCAGCAAACTCTCCCCACACTTCAACGTTGTTATCGGAGAGTCCGCGGTGCAAACCAACAGTCGAACGTCCACCACGGTCTCCAACCTTCATGCGGTTTTCAACTGTTAGATAGTTTTGAGTATCACTCGTCCTGACGACTGGCGCTTCGCCGGCTTTGTTGGAAGGAACCAGATTAACGTCGACTTCATTCCCGTTGATTGAGAGCGCACTCGCTTCGGCGCCGAAGTACCACTGAAGATCCGTCCATAGCCAACCATCTCCCAGAGGATCACCACGGAAATAACTTTCGTCGCCGATCACGTTACCCTTCACACCTCTAACACCACGCGCGTAGAGATCGTCGGCGAGTTTCGCGAGCGAGCTACGGTTCTCATCTTTACTGCGGGCTACCAGATCAGGCGCGCCGCGTCCGTAGAGAATGAGATCGCCCGGTACACTGCCATTAGCATCGGGGTGTGCATTTGCATAAACGGAGGTTCGCCAGCGGTAGTTAGCGCCCAGCAGATCAAGCGCCACTCCAGTCGTATAGATTTTCATGTTGGAAGCCGGTGTGAAAAGCTTGTCACCGTTACGCTCGAAGACTATCGATCCGTCAGCCATGGAGATCACGCATACGCCCCAACGCGCGGCAGCCAATTCGCTCTCATCGATCGCGTTATCAATGCTTCTGCCCAGGCCGCCATTCTGCGCGCCCGGGGAACTGCTTGCAGCTCCTCGTGCTGGTTCTTTTTCTTTCCCCTGACTTGCAAGCAGCGGTCGAAACAGCATGAGACTGGCGCCCGCCAGAAGAAAGATTAATAAGCTTTTGACGAGCAGGCTGGTTGTTGTGTTGGTGCTACTCATGATTTTTTTTGAACGGAGTTCACGGGGAGAAACCATAAACTTCTAACAAAACTATGACGCGTTCAGCTCGCAAAGAGAGCAGCGGTCCGGCCAGAAGCCAAAATTGATCTGGTCGCAGCATAAACTTCATCGACGCTGATGTCCTCGATGACGCTGTTGTAGATCACGCGATGGCGGTCGCCTTGTGGCAAATAACTTTCGGGAGCGCGCTTATCGAGCAGCAGCACTACGGGAGTACCCACAGCAGACGCGAGGTGCATTGGACCAGTGTCATTGGAAACGAAAGCCGCGAGCCGGGCCTGTGCGGCTGCCAGCTCCGGAATGGTGAGACGATCGAGAATAATGGTGGAAGGCGGAAACTGCCGGCGAACATCGTTCAGGAACGCGCGTTCTTCAGGACCGAGAAAGACAAGGACCCTAACCTGATCGTTTCGTACCAGGTGATCAGCCAGATTGGCAAATTGTTCGAGCGGCCAGCGGCGGCTGGGATGTCCAGCGCCGGGGAAGACCCCAACCAACGGCGCGCCGGCGTCCGCTTTGGCTTTCATTAGGATTCGCTCGACCGACACAGCATCGGAAGGCCGGGTTTTGAGAACAGGAATTCGCTCAGCCTTTTCAATCTCGAGTGGGATTAGCACATCAAGATAACGATCGATCAGATGTCGTTTGCGATGATCGGTTTCGACTGGCGGACGCGGACGAAAGTTGGCCAGGTAATCCAATGAGCGCCCCGGCCGACGCGAGTAGAGCCGCTTCGGCGCGCCGGATAGAAAACCCAGCAAGTTCGTTTCCGATAGACTATGAAGGTCGATCACGAAATCAAACTTCTTCTGTCTGACGTCTTTGACGATCTTGAAAACCCGAAAGACAGAGAGCGGTTTGAAGCCGTCGCGCAAAGCGACGCGATCCACAACCAGCGTCTCGTCGGCCAACCCGGATAAGGCGATAATTTCCGCTCCCGGCTTGCCTACCGCCACCGTGATCCGCGCCCTCGGAAAGCGCTTCCGAATGGCAGCCAGAGCCGGCAAACTCAGCACCACGTCGCCGAGCTGGCCAAAATCAATTACCAAAATGTTGCGCGGATCAAACGTCATTGAATTTTCTTAACGCGTGATCTGTCGATCTCCGCAACAGCCTGCCTAAACGAAATCGCCTCATCGTTTGCAGCCCTGGCTTCGTCATATGCGCGAATTAATTCAGCTTCTTCGCGGGCAGCAACGAGCCGGTGATAATCGTGGATGTCTAAGAGTACGGCAAGACGATTACCCTGGGCATCGATCACAAATCGTTCTTTGCCACTCATAGTTCACAGGTACTGGTTCGCTTTCAAAGTTGAGCCTATTTGGTGACCTGTCACCGCTTTTGACCGGCGGCGGCTTGGCGCCGCTTCCTGTCAACGAATCAGTCAGCAAGGCTGCGACAGGTCGCAGCCGACCAAAACGGTGACAGGTCACCGCACTCCAAAAAGAAGTCGGTTTCAATACCCAGCACATCATACGCCTTCACGCAGATCTCGCCCGGTCATCTCCTCTGGCTTTTCGTTACCGAGCAAACCAAGCAACGTGGGGGCAACGTCTTCCAAAGCGCCGCCTTCGCGAAGCTTGACTCCGCGCGAGCCTTCGTCAATCAGGTGCAAAGGAACCGGGTTGGTGGTGTGCGCTGTATGCGGCCCACCCGACTGCGGATCGATCATCTGTTCGGCGTTACCATGATCCGCGGTAATTATTGTTGTCCCGCGAGCTCGTCGAATTCCGCTGGTAATCCAACCCAGGCAAGTGTCGACATACTGGCAGGCTTCAATCGTCTTATCGAGTTTGCCGGTATGGCCCACCATGTCGGGGTTGGCGAAGTTAACGATGAAGATATCGGTCTCTCCCTCATCGATTCCGCGCAGGACTTTATCGGTAACCTTGAACGCCGACATCTCAGGCTGCAGATCGTAAGTAGCAATCCTCGGCGACGGCACTAACAAACGTCGTTCACACGCATGTTCCTTCTCGACGCCGCCATTGAAGAAGTAAGTGACGTGAGCATACTTTTCAGTCTCCGCCAGACGATAGTTGCGCACGCAAATCTTTTCCCAAACCTCGGCGAGAACGTTTTTGTGATCGCGCGGCGCAAAGGCAACCGGTAAGGGGAACGATCGGTCGTAAACAGTGAAGCAAACAAATTCGATCTGCGGACGGTCAGACACGTCAAACTCCGTGAAGCCAGGAACCGCCAACGCCCTGGTAAGCTGGCGCGCGCGATCGGGCCGGAAATTAAAAAAGATAACGGCATCGCCATCCTGAATAGTGGCTACCGGTTCGCCGTTGGCGCCGACGATAACGGTCGGCTCGATGAACTCGTCGGTAATACCTCGCTCGTAATAACCTCGAATCGCCGCCACCGGATCAACCGCACGTTCACCCTTGCCTCTTACCAACAATTCGTAAGCGCGCTGGGTCCGTTCCCAACGCTTGTCGCGATCCATTGCGTAGTAGCGCCCGATGAGGGTTGCGATTTGGCCGCATCCGATCTCATCGATCTTTTGCTGCAGCGCGGCAACGTAGTGAACCGCGGATGTAGGCGGGGTGTCGCGGCCGTCGAGAAAGCAGTGGATAAAAACGCGCTCGAGGCCGCGTTGTTTGGCGAGGCGAAGCAGCGCATAGAGGTGCTGCTCGGATGAATGCACCTGACCGTCGGAGAGAAGGCCCATCAGGTGGAGCGCCTTCCCGCGTTTTTTGACGCCGTCCATCGCCGCCAGTAAAACTTCATTACGGAAAAACTCTCCGGTAGCGATATCGTGATCGACCCGCGAAACGTCCATCCGAAT
>DASYMB010000424.1:0-5317 GCA_036009285.1 Pyrinomonadaceae bacterium
TGTTCGTGACCCGCGTTGCTATTACCGGGGAGGCTGGTATCGTAACGAAAGCCGTATTTCTCAGCCTCTGGTCCGTCGGAGATGTAACCAAGCTTCTTCGGATCGTAGACGTTGTAGCCTCGATAGAAGACTTTTGGTCTCGCGTTCGCCGGTTGCAGCAGGTCCCACATCGTCGGCACCGCGCCGTGATGAAGATAAGGCGCGCGGGCCCAGAGACCGTCGACGAACGTGGCCACATAACCGTCAGTCTTCCGATAGGCGGTAAACAGAATGTTGCCAAACTTCACGGTATGGAACTTATCAACCAACTGCTGCGTGAATGAATCGACGCGGTGACGATCCGTGCCAACCTCCGGCATCACCTTTCCGAAGTCCTTGCCTTCGGGCGCATGACACGCGGCGCAGTTATTTTTGAAAACGTCGGCGCCTTGCTTTGCCAGGTCGTTATTGACCTCAAACGGATAAGCAGGCGGTGGCAGTGCCAACAGAAAATCCGTGTCGCGTTTGAAGCTTTCCGGAATAACCGTATCGGGCTTGGCGCCGATGGCCATCGCCGCCGCGTAGTTGCGCTGTTCGATCTCGTTGTTATTTCCGTCCCAGTGAAGCCACAGGTGTTGCCTCGGTTCCTGGTTCCAGACTTGCGGCAAGTCAGTGGTGCCGATGGTGTGATCGTCGGGCAGGTGATAGACGATGAACTTCGTCGGGTTGAAAGTGTCGACGCGTCCACGGCCCTCTATCGGACGCGATTCTTCCCAGGCGTAGTCTTGCTTTTGCTGCTGCAGGCCTTGGATGGTTGCAGGGATGATCAGATAACGATAGATCAGCGAGTCGATCAGGTTGAGATTTTCGGTCTTCTTGATTTCGCTGAGCACGTTGTCCGGAGTGAATCGCGGATCGCCGGCACACGCTGAAAGAAAACGCTGAAAGCCCTGCAGGTCCATCTCATGCGCTGGGCCACCGTAGATGAGTGTCGGCTGGTCCGTCGGCGATTTGCGATACGAGCCGGTATGACATAAGCCGCAATTCGCTTCGACCGCGGGGTAGCCGATGTCGCGCAGGGCAAACCCCACCGGCAGTTCGTTCCCTGGTTCCATAATGAAACCGAAAGAAGACCAGCCTCCCGGCCCCGGAAGTTTTTCCGGAAACATTTGCGGCAGGACTTTCCAAACGTAGTAGGGAACTCGGCTCTCGTTGCTGAGCCCGATCGCGCCGTGCTTCCAATGGTCTTGTTGTGATGCATAGACGATGTCGGGACGCTTTCTCAAAAGGTGGTCCCACAGTTCGTATCCGACAAAACCGGCCAACAGGATGACTACAACCAGTCCGACGCGGACTGACCTCAGCCGCCACTTTGCTTTGAGGAGCGCAACGAAACCGAGCCAAACACCTTTCACATTCGGCAGACTGATCTTGCTATCCGCCGGCAAGCCCAACTGCAGGAGCGCGCCCTCAACTACACCGAACGCCAGGTCGGCAAAGAGAAACTGGCGCATCTGCGACGGGTACGACGTAACACGGATCATGTAGAGCCAGAATAGAGCCGCGATCAAACGCGAAACGGCGACCAGCCACGAATACGCGGGATAGCGCAGTGGGTCGTGCGCCGCCCCTGCATAGAAAAAGCACATCGAGATCAGCAGCATGCCTACGTTGCGCAGCCAAACGTCAGAGACTTCGCCGGTCAGGCCGAGCGTGATGTTTAGCAGACGCGGCGAGAAGATGGCCGGAATCGCGATGGTGAGATTCAGGAGAATCCCGATCCAGACTATTCTGCCGAACCATTTCAAGTGCTTGTTCATAAAAGTTGTTGCTCCCGCGAGTGCTTGCGACGCGTAGCGTCGGTATGAATTTAACCCGGGTTCTTTTGGAGTGCGGTGACCCGTCACCGCTTTGGTCTTGGGCGGCTTGACGCCCATGTCTTTTGCCGGAGTCTCAGTTGAAAGGTCGCCGCGACAGGTCGCGATCGGCCAAAGCGCTGACGGGTCAGCGCACTCCAAAAAGTGGTTAGGACACTAAAACGGTCCGGACGTCAGCACGTTGCGCGCGTAGACATCCCACAACTTGCCCATGAAGAGCCTGCCGAAACGAGCCATTGCCGAAGTGCGATCAGAAAGTGTTGGCCCTTCCGAGCGGAAGGTCGTCAACTGTTTTAGAAAATCAAAGAAGTGAATGATGATGATCCCCGAAGCCTTCACCATCTGTTTGAGTTTCTCCGGATCGTTTGCCGCCGCGGCTTCTTCATCGGCGCTCACGTGGCCGTTTAGAATGCGGGTAAATAAAGTGGTGGTGTCGTGCCACAGGTCAAAACCCGGATCGTCCTTGATAAGTTTGAAGCCGCTTAGCGTGAGCGGATTTCCCTGAGCGTCGCTGAAGAACAGCCGATAGAACATACGCTTTATCGCCGGATCCTTATCGTCGACAAACAGGTTGAAGGTCGCACTCTCAACCGGTCGCTCGCCGCCCAGGGCATCGCACTTGACGTACCCCTTCACGTCGTTTGTATCGTGTTCGGGATCGGTAACAAACCGGTTCACGCCATCGACGGTGATCGTCAGATGAAACATGATAGATGTGCCGCTCTTCTTTCCGGCTTTGGCGCCTTTCTCGTAATCAAGTTCGGCGAAGGTGATATAGCCCTTCATCTCTTCGGTGAAGCTCACTTTGGTTTGCGCCGTGTGCACGTCAGTCGGAAACTCTTCAGCGCTGGGCTTGAGCGGGATGTTATTTTCCTTGCACCATTCGCGCGCGCGTTGCACCCCGAGATTGACCGTCTCAGTCATGCGATCTTTGCTGAAGTCGATCAGGTAATGCAGGGCCACGTCCGCTTTGAGTTCTTTAACTTCGATGTGCCGGCCGTATTCACCCGTTTGGCCCGCAGCGATGGCCGCGTTGTTATCGGCGATCCGTTTCAACGCCGCTTTGTAATGACCGTCGGCGCTGGTTTCGATGATTTGAAAATAGGTAGCTACGAATCCCGAGTGCCATTCGTCTTTATCGCTCACGGTCCAGATTACCCATAGTTCGTCGGCGCCGCGCCGGATCGCTTCGTCGATGTTGGCGTCTGTCAGGTAAACGGGGTCGATGTAAGTCTTCCCATTGATATGGACCGGGGGAAACCACATCGGCAAACTGACGCAAGCGCACAGCATGTCTTCGCTCATGTCTTTCGCTTCGATGATGTCCAGCGTCTTATCGCTGAAATTAAAAACATTGAAAGTATTATTGAGTTGGGTAGCGCGAATCTTGTCCCAATCCAATCCCCAACCGGTGAAGACGTGCTTGCGATAGTTTTCGAGCGTGAACAACGACTCCGCGTAAAGCAGGTTGACGAAAGTCATCGGATTAAAACTGATCCCGGCCTTGGGATTGAGATTGCGCCAATTATCGGCAATCTGCCTGCCGGTCATGCCCTGGCACATCATCACCAGGTTAAAAACCCCGCCGCTCGCCCCATCAACGTGGTCGAAGGTCAGACCCGCTTCGTCGAGCCAAACTTGCAGCGCGCCTGCCTGAAAGGCGACTTTGATACCGCCACCAGCCAGCATCAAGGCTCGTTTTTTATTGTCGTTGGCACTCATCTGGTTGCTCCCTTGTGCTGATCAATTATGTGATCGGCCGCACGATCAGAAACGGCCGCGATAGTCATTGAAGGATTTGGGCCAACTGGTCCAGGCATGATCGATCCGTCCACGACATAAAGACCGGGATACGCGAACGTTTCTCCGTAGGTATCAACCACTCCTTCGTTTTGGTTGGCTCCCATCGGGCAGCCGCCAAGCGGATGGGCAGTGAGCACTTGCTTGAAAAACTCATACGAGGGGTTGTCCACGAATTCGGCGTTCAGGGCATTGGCGATTCCTCGGACCACATACCTGACGCGATCGAAGTATTGCTGCGACTTCTTGATCTTCCAATCGCAGTCGAGATATTTGCCGTCGAAAGTTATTCTGCCGTTGGCAAAGTCGCGGCCCATTGTGAGGATGGGCAGGGAACTCTTCGAGGATGCGCAGTCGCCTATCAACGCCGCGATCTCTGCGTCGAGATCCGCGTCGGGATTAAGACCAATGCGATACTTGAAAAACATTTTGCCGAATTGAAGCGAACGCCTGAGCAGACCGACGAAGCCCATCAGCTCCACCGCCCAGCTCATCAGATACGGATTGCCTCCATCCTCGACGTAGAATCCACGCCCCTGATCGCCCAGGCCGTCGAGCGTGTCTCCCAAACGAATTGCGCTGGTGATGACTGGACCAAAACTCGGATCGAGAACGCGCGGAACACATTTACCGTTCTTCTCCTCATGGCTGTTCATGATGAAGGACAGCAGGTCGCCGTTAACGCAGAAACGCGAGCCGAGCAGGTTATTTTTACTTTTGAGATTGGGAAAGGCTGCGAGATTCTTGAACAGGAGATAAGGCGAGCCAAACGTGCCAGCGGAAATAATCAGGCGATCGCAGGTGATGGTGTGTTGCGGAAACCGATCGCGGTCATTTCCGTTTGCCGGTTCGTCCTGCCAGCGATCCGGATCGTGCTTGACGTAAGTGATTGTGTACCCCTTGCCGGCGCCAAGCGGTCCAAAGGATTTCACCTCGCACAGCGGCCTGATGTCCGCGGGTGGATTCTGATATTGCGCGGCAGTAATGTAAGTGTAATCGAGCGTGTTCTTGCTGCCGGTGTTGCAGCCGAGATCGCATTCACCGCAGAGCACGCACGTGTAACGGGTCTTGCCGTGATAGTTTGGCCGATCTTCCTGAATCGGCTCGCCGGTCACGGGCGGGTTATTGAGATCATCAGGGTGGTCGGGATCGCCGACGTGCTTCCTTCTAAAACTAACGGCCAGATTCAGTGGCAGCCAGCGAAGGTCAAGTTTCGGATCAGCTTGCTTAAGTTTCGCCGCCGCCTCAATCATCGCGAGCGTCTTGGGCGTCTTATCATAAGGCGGCAGATGAAGCGGATACTTCTGAACGTTCATCATCTGGTCCACACGGTCGTAGTGCGGATCAAGTTCCTTGCGGCAAACGGGCCAGGGTACATACCCGCCCTTGTCGTCGTCTTCTTTGAACCACGTCTCATCTTTGCGGATGATGATGTTCGCGTAGATCAATGAGCCGCCGCCGAGACCCGCCGACACCAGGGCGCCCGAACCTTTGAACGACCAGACGTTGTACATTCCGTACAAGCCGGCGCTGGGATCCCAGAAATTATTTCTCAACTTGAAAGGCGCGCGCGGAAACGAGAACGGTGGATAGGCCTTTCCGCGTTCCAGCAGACAAACCCGCAAGCCCGCTTCAGCCAGCCGGTAAGCCATCACCGAGCC
>DASYMB010000425.1:0-4796 GCA_036009285.1 Pyrinomonadaceae bacterium
GTAGGCGGAAAATGGTTCTGCATCGTCATACTTGCGGCCGATCTTGGCTGCGTCGGAAGCAGCGTCAACCGGCAGACCATACTCGGCGGTGTGATGCGCCGGATCGGGAGCATAGTCGACGATTGCGTTTAGCAAGGCCCGCAAGCCAACGAGCGTGGCGCCGGAAACCGCAAACACGGGACAGAGCTTGCTGTTAGCGATTGCCTTGTTGATGTTCGGCAGGATGTCGGCTTCATCAAGCGTGCCCTGTTCGAAGTATTTCTCCATCAGCGCGTCGTCGGATTCCGCCACCAGCTCCACTAATCGCTCGCGAGTCTTGTCTACATAGTCCCGCTCTTCACTGGGAATCTCGATCTCCTTTGCCTGCCCGTCAGCGCCTAACTCGTAGGCCTTCAGGTGGACCACGTCGACCACGCCGCGGAAGTCTTTCTCTTTACCAATTGGAAGCGTGAAAGGAATGATTGCTCGACTGAAAGTCTTCTGCGCGCTCGCTACGGCCGCAGCAAAATCCGCGTGTTCTTTATCCAGTTTGGTGATTGCCATGATGCGCGGAACAATAAATTCATTCGCATAGGCCCAGGCTTTTTCAGTTTGCACTTCGACGCCTTTTACTGCGTCCACCACCACGAGCGCGCAGTCGGCAACTTTCAACGCCGGTCTCGCGTGGGCCACGAAGGCAGCATATCCGGGCGTGTCGATAAAATTTAATTTGGTATCGCGATGTTCTAAATGGGCGAGTGCGGTATTGAGGGTGATCTTGCGGGCGATGGAATCTTCTTCGTAATCGGTAACAGTGGTTCCTTCTTCGACCTTACCCCAGCGCGGCGTGGCTCCGGCGACGTAGAGAAGAGAACTGACTAGTTGCGTCTTCCCTACGTCGCCGTGTCCGATGACCGCAAGGTTGCGAATAAACTCCGTGGCATAGGCTTTCATAAAGATAAGTCCTTTCAGAGAGCGAGTTGTGCAGCAGGGCAGGCATTCCTGCCTGTCGATATGAATTAAGAGACAGACAGGAATGTCTGTCTACTGCGTGTTCGGTGGAAGTAATTTATCTGAGCGGGAAGGGGAAAGGCAAGTTAGCAAGATAAGTGTTCGACCAGAGGAATTGTCAGAACCACCTGCGTAAGCCGGAGGCTTATGCCGTCGTCGTCTATGCCATACCGCCACCCGCTCACGCCGGTGGTTCTGACTTTTCAAGCCATCTTTCCTGCAGGATCCGGCATCGAAGGTTGTGAACAAATTGGATAGTTAAACTGGAGAAAGAACATGTTTTATCGAAGATTAATTTCATCTCTCGCGGCCCTGGTTTTTGCGATCACCGCAGTAGCATTTGCCGCGAGCGCGACGACCGTGGGTGCTGCTGATAAAGGTAGCAACAGGAATACGCAGGTTTCGGAACCGCTGAATCTTGCCGTGCTGGTGCAGGACGATCTCATTTCGCAGGTTGGGAATGAGCTCGGCGTTACGCGCGACTTCATTCGCTCGCTGCCAAGCGGCTCGCGGGTGATGGTTGGCTATATCACGACCGGAATGTTACAGGTTCGACAACCTTTCACGAGCGATTTGGACAAGGCGGCACGATCGCTCAGAGTGCCTCGTTCCAGCGAGTCTGCGTCACCCTTCAATCCGTACGTTGAAGTGATCGAAGCCTTACGTAACTTTGACGCGAGTTGGAAAGGCAAGAACGCGGTGTTGCTGATTTCCGACGGACTGGATACGTCGCGAGGATTCGACATCACGAGCTCAGGCCACACCATGGACCTCGAGCGCGCGATCAAGCATGCGAATGATCGGAGTGTTGCCGTTTATGCGTTCTATGCGCCTTCAGTTGGATTGACCAGTCACAGTCGGCTGGCCGCCAGCTACGGTCAGAATTCACTGGCTCGATTGGCCGACGACACCGGCGGTAAGGCATTCTTTCAGGGAACCTCGGGCTTCGTTACTTTCGATGCTTACTTTGAACGCCTGAGACAGACACTAAACGAACAATACGCACGCGCTTCGTAAGCGAAGTTGGCAATAGAGCGACAGCGCTACGCAAAACCGAAACACCGCAAGAGATAAACCTCTGGCGGTGTTTTGTTTTGACTGACTTTGCCCGAAAAATGGTTCGGCCGGTTCTGGCCAAGCAGAAGCCCGACCATTAGGGAGGGCTCAAGATCGAAATTCTGGCCAGAAACCACAGCCCTGCTAACACGCGGGCTTCTCCTTGGGAGAGCGTACTTAGCCGATTGCCACTTTTCGGCCAAGCCGTTTTAACTGTAAAGCAAACTGTTAGTTTGCGTTCGTTCGCCGATAGCCCTGTATGGGTCGATTATGTACGCGGTCGCAAACTAACAGTTTGCTTTACATCTTTTTGCTTGGTTTGTTAAGAACGGCGGTGATAAAGTTAACGCCAACGGGGCAGTAGCCCGACCCGGGGTAGGGCGCATAAACAATAAGCGAAGGAATATACTGCTTCGCGGGTTCGCAAATGATCGTTCAGACTTACTCTTCTGGTCTTCACGCTTAACTGACGGGCACCGTGCGCGAATACTGTCTAATAGTCGAAGGGGCGTATCTTTCGGAATCGGAAGCCGAGCATGCCCTGCGTGACCCGTTCATCGAGGATTGGGTCGAGCTAAACGGTCACTTCAAAATCCACAACATGACTGAGATATTAATTACGCCGGGCGTAACGCTTGGATCGCTCGGTGTGGTGATGCTCGACGATCGTTTGTTTGAGATCGCCAGCGCGGATGCAGAACATCCCTTGACTGAACTCAAAGCAAAAGGCGTCGCCGAAGCGCTGCGCCGGCAGGATATGTTTGAAGAGATCGAAGTCAAACCACGCGACGAAGCCGAAGAGTTGATCCAGACT
Source organism: Pyrinomonadaceae bacterium (assembly GCA_036009285.1). Lineage (GTDB taxonomy): Bacteria > Acidobacteriota > Blastocatellia > Pyrinomonadales > Pyrinomonadaceae > PSRF01. The sequence goes on from DASYMB010000425.1 coordinate 2,861, forward strand.
GAATCCCCGCCCGACTAAGAAGTTCTCCGTGACACAAGAGAATGAAACCTTTCTAAGCGGACGCGTGGTCGTCGTTGTCGGCGACATCACAGGCCAGGACGCTGATGCCATCGTGAACGCCGCGAACTCGACGCTGCTGGGCGGCGGTGGGGTCGATGGAGCGATTCATCGCGCCGGCGGTCCGTCGATTCTGGAGGAGTGCCGCGAAATCAGGCGGACACAATACCCGGAAGGCTTACCGACCGGAGAAGCAGTAATCACTACCGCCGGAAATCTACCCGCGCGATATGTCATTCACACAGTTGGGCCAGTTTATGGCCGGCACGGTGGGCGCGAGGCGGAGCTGCTGGCGGATTGTTATCGCAATTCACTGCAACTTGCGGTGAATCTGTCGCTAAGTTCAATAGCATTTCCTGCGATCTCGACCGGCGTGTTTGCCTATCCGACATCTGAAGCGGCGGCGGTTTCCTCGGCAGCAATCACCGAATTTCTTGAAAGGGACCAGACTCTAAAGGAAGTGCGTCTGGTCTTCTTTCAACCTCGCGACGCGAATATTTTTCTCAAGAACCACCTATTCACATAGACCAAAGAAGTGCTAATCGTTGGAGCATGAGGAATCAAAGCCGAGAGCGGTCGCTACTGACGAAAAACGCCCAGCTCTCAGCGGCGCGAAATGCAGTAGCCTGGGCCAACGGCCCCGGGTGGAATCAGTGCAGCCACTTAGCGCTGACCTCGCGAGTTTTCATGCAGTCTCTACCGCTCAGGGTTCTCACGGGTTGAAGGATTTTCCGAAACTGTCCGAGGACTCCTAAGCAGGGTGGGTAAGCCTCAGCGGGAAAGTTGTGTTATAAGAACCGCTTTGTTTTTACGACGTGACGCCTGATAGAGGCTGATTCGCCAGGACTAATAAACCTTGGTTTATTCGGATCGCAATGATTGAAACTATCGAACACTTAAACAACAACGCTTCGGCCACAACAGCGAGATTGCCCTCGGCACTTCAAGCGTTGGAGCTGCTCTCGTGGAATTATTGGTGGAGCTGGTCGTCTGACGGCGCCGGCGTTTACCGCGATCTCGACGCTGAGCTGTGGGACCAGTGTGAGCACAACCCGCGTCTGTTGCTCTCGAGCGTTTCGGAATATCGCCTCGCAGAGATGGCGACTGATCCGGTCTACCTCGATCGGCTTTCGCGACTTGCCGCTGAGTTTGATCACTATATGAACGTCGCCCAGGTTTCAGGGAACTACTCGACCAGCGCAAAAATCACCGCGGAACATCCAGTAGCTTATTTTTGCGCAGAGTACGGCGTTCACAATTCGTTGCCGCTTTACTCGGGCGGACTCGGGGTGTTGGCCGGGGACCATCTCAAGTCGGCGAGCGATCTGCAACTGCCGCTGGTAGCAGTGGGCCTGCTCTATCACTTTGGATACTTTCGACAGCGACTCAGCGACATAGGCTGGCAGGAAGAGTTTTATGGTGAAACTGATCCGGCCCAGTTGCCGCTACATCGAGTCAACGGTGAAGACGGCGCGCCGTTACAAGTTGAAGTTTTGATCCGCGAGCGCACAGTTCGCGCCCAGGTTTGGCGTGCGAACATCGGTCGCGTGCCGCTATACCTACTCGACACAAACATTCCGGCGAACGCAGAAACGGACCGCTGGGTGACGGGCCACTTGTACGGCGGCGATCGCGAGACGCGCATCGTCCAGGAGATGCTGCTGGGAATCGGCGGCGTGCGGCTGTTACGAAAACTCGGCATCGCGCCCGGCGTTTTTCATCTCAACGAAGGCCACAGCGCTTTTCTTACCCTCGAGCTGGCTCGCGAGCTGATTCAATCGCAGGGTTTAAGTTTTGCTGAGGCGGCGCAACAGGTCCGGCAGCGCGCAGTGTTTACCACGCACACGCCGGTGGCCGCGGGAAATGACGAGTTTGAAAT
>DASYMB010000426.1:0-3351 GCA_036009285.1 Pyrinomonadaceae bacterium
GAGTTTTCTGCGATGCGGCGCAGCGCTCGTCCGCGTGCTGCCGTTTCTGCCGTGTTCACCCCCGCGCCAAACTCGTTGATAGCGGCGTTGCGATCAGTCGGTGAGGGCGTGACCCCGGCGTTCGCGAAGAGCGCCTCAACAAACTGGGCCGGCGTCATTGTCGTCGGATAGGCGGTTGTAAAGCGTGAGCGCGAAACAAAGTCCAGGGCGAACGCGACTTTGTTATTCTCCAACTGCTGCTCCCAACCAGTCTGGCCCACTACTACAGCCTTCCCTATCTGCTGCGTGTCCGGCAGAAACTCGCTAAGCCTCAATGGCACCGGCGCGCCGGGCAAGTTGCCATAGGCCGCTTTGTATATGCGATAGACCAGATAGCCCGTTTGCTGAAATTCGATCGAAAGGAAAAACGCGGCGGACACGTTGATGCGCTTCACATCAATGCACTGAGTGTCCGTGCCGCAGCCTGTGATCTGGTTCGTCCAAAAGCCTAAGCCGGGCGAGTCAGGTTCGCGATTGAGAAAATCAAGGTAATGTTGGTGCACGAAGAAGCCCGCATCGTCGATCGGGTTTGTGCCGTTAACAGTTTCGTTATCGGTGATAGTGATGGCGGCGACTGCGGGAGAACCCAGCGTCACGTTGCTGCCGCTGATAGTGGTAAGCGCGAGGTTGAAAGTCTCGTTAGCTTCCGCGTATGAATCGTTAACGATGGGAACTAAAACGTTCTTCGAGATTTCACCCGGAGCGAAATTCAAAGAACCCGCTGTCGCTTCATAATCGCAACGCGAAGATGCAGCGCCGGTGTTTGGCGTATTACAACTTGCAGCAGCGGTGTCGCGAGTTTCGAAGGCGACTGTCGCGGAAGTTGAAGTGTTTCCCAACCGCGTTACACGAACGACCGCCTCTCCCCCGCTCTCCGTCACCAGTAAACTTGCGGAGCTAAACTGAAAACTGCTCGCCGCCGCAGGGGATTGAAACTGCCCGCGTATCTCGCCGCTCGCAAACATATTGCTGTGAACATCCACGTAGAGCTGCCCGCTCTTTAGGCTCTGCACCTCGGTTAAGCTAAGCGGGATTACGAAATCACTAAACTCACCCTGTGGCAACGGGAAAAGCACCGGGCCGGTTGTACCGGGCGCCGCTGGACCATGAATATGCGCCACGCTTTCAGGAGTCGAGAGACCGCTGAAGTTTAGCGACACGCGCGCGCTGGTCTCATCGGGACTGAGAAGCAGCGTGGCGGTTCCGGTCGCGGTTGAATTGTTTGAAGGCACTTCCTGTGCGCCATTCAAGTTTGCTACGAACAGCGTTGGCTGGTTGCCGCTGATTTCGTAAACAGCGCCGTTAGTATTTGAAACTACGAAGACGTTGCCGTTGGGCCCGGTTTCGATGTCAGTCGCAATGCCAAAATCTTTTCCGATCAGCAGCGTCTCGCTCTCCGTGATGTCAAACTTGTCGGTGTTGTCGGCCACCAGATCGAGTAGCCGCGAGTCGCTGAATGAGAAGTGCAAACGATCGGGCGTTAACTTTAGACGGAACAGATAACCGCCGGCGAGAAACGTTCGGCCCGCGCCTACCAGCATGTCTCCTTCAAACTGCGGGCCTATCCCGCGGCCCTGAACAAATCCCAGCGGCGACGGCGCCAACGCATACTTCCAACTGAATTCCGGATCGTTGTAATGCGCGCCCGGCAGCAGGTACATCTGCGCGAGCGCGCCAGCGGGCGTGTCGGATATGAACGATGTGGGCCAACGCACCTGTTGCAGGTTGCCCGCGCCGTAAGTCGATTCAATAGACTTGAACTCAGCCACACGGCTGACTGGCCCCATCGTTTGCACCCAACCGTTATTTGACCCCGCAGTGATGCGATTCATTTCATCAAACGCATCGTCGCCGTTTTCCTGGTCCCAAAGATTTCCCGACAGCGGATCGAAGGCCATACCAAAGCCGTTGCGCACGCCATAGGCGTAAAGCTTCTTGAGATTGGCGGCGGCTTGTCCGATGAGGCTGGTGGAGGCGTTGAAGAATGGATTGTCCGTTGGCGCGGAGCCGTCGTCATTGAGACGCAACACAAATCCGGTCAGGTGCGAATCGTCCGGCTCCGGTCCACCATATTGATCGTCAGGAACGGGACCAAGCTGATTGTTTTGCAAGAACCCGCGGCGGCCGTTGTCGCCCATCAGAATGTAAAGCTTGCCGTCTGGACCAAAACGCAGAATGCCACCATTGTGATTACCGCGCAGCGGTTGACTCGCATCGGCCTGGTAAGCTCGCAGCTTGATGAGATTGCGATCGAAAGTTAAGGTCGCGCCGTTCCAGATGTAACGATCGACCCGATTGCCAAGCAGCGCCACATCGGCAAGATTAGTCGAATCAATTCCGGTGCTGCTCTCCGTCCAATATAGATAGACGTAATGATTGAAGGTGAAGTCCGGATGCAAGACTATGCCCAGCAAGCCGCGTTCGGAGGCGCTATTAACTGGAAGGTCGAGCGCGGTAAGTTGCACCGCGCCGTTTAAGACCAACTTCACTTTGCCGGTGTCTTTTTCAAGCACGAGGAAACCGTCGCCGAAAAGCGCAATGCTGGTCGGCTGACTAAGACCACTGATGACGGTGTGAACTGCGAGATTCGGATCGAGCATCGATGGACCAGATGACTGCGTGGTCACCTGCGTGACAATGGTTACCGAGTTATCGCTTGAGTCCGGGTCAGATTCGGAGGCGGTTACCGATACAGTGTTGCTGAGTTGCCCGATCGATTGCGGAGTCACAAGAATGCTGGCGATGGCCGAAGCGCCGGTGGGGATACTGCCAAAACGGCAAGTGACGGTTGTCGTTCCTACACAGGAGCCCGGCGGCGCCGTACTGGCGGAATTGAAAGTGACGCCGGCGGGAAGTACGTCCGTCAGCACCGCGTTCGTGGCCGGCGATGGACCTTTGTTCGTTACCACGATTCTGTAGGTGAGATTAGTGTTGGCGATGGCAGGATTCGGCGAAGCTGTTTTCGTTACCGCCAGGTTTGCGCTGGTCGCGCCCGCAACAATCAGCGACACGGAAGTGTTGTGCTGAAGGTTGCCGCTGGTAGCGCCGATGCCCAGCGTGTAGGTGCCCGGTGGAGTCGAGGCGGTGGTAGTTATCGTTAACACAGATGACTTCGCATTTGAATCCGTGATCGTTATCGAGCTCGGATTGAATGCGCCGCTCGCATCGGCAGAAAGCCCGGACACGCTAAGAGCAACCGCGCCGGTAAGTCCTCCCGCGGGCGAGACGGTGACGTTATAGCTGGTCGAGTTTCCGGGATTAACCGTTTGCGACGCAGGCGCCGCGCTTATCGCGAAATCCGCGGCGGGTGTA
>DASYMB010000427.1:0-6437 GCA_036009285.1 Pyrinomonadaceae bacterium
GAGGCTCCCACTACTCATGCGAAAGGTCATGTTTGTTTCACGGTTGCTGATGTCGCGTTCGCCGAAGAAAGGTTGCGTGATGAGGGAGTGGAGATCATTCCCGACGATCAGCCGGTCGCGGGCAAGCCACGGTTTTATGTGCGCGACCCTGGCGGAAACCTGATCGAGATCGCACAACGCGTGTAGCTGAAAAATCTTTAAGGTTGGAGGCGCGGCTTTGCCGCCTGATGTGCGGTGGCGGCTAGGCCCCACCGCTGGACTTCTACTAAATAATTTTTGGGGCTGCGCCCCCCATTGAGGGCGCAGCCCTTAATTTTGGAGAGGCATCACGGAAGGTCGCAGACCTTCCGCACATCAGACGGCATAGCCGCTCGGTCGCTAGCATCGACTGACTCACGCGGTTAATATTCAAACATGCTGGATAATCTCGGAAACTTACAACGCACCCATTCCTGCGGCGAGCTGGACATTGACGACGTTGGTAAAACAGTGACGCTAATGGGATGGGTAGCACGTCGGCGCGACTTTGGCGAGCTCACATTTATCGACCTGCGTGATCGGGATGGAATTACACAAATCGTGTTGAATTCCAACGACGCGCCTATTGCTCATGCAAAAGCAAAAGATGTTCGTGGGGAATATGTGATAGCAGTTGGGGGCATCGTTGAGTGGCGGGATGAAGGATCGGTTAATCCCAAGTTGTCCACCGGCCGGATAGAAGTGCACGCGCGCCAGCTTTTAATACTTAACGATGCCCGGACGTTGCCGTTTCAACTCGAAACCGCAAGCAACGATGCCCTCGCCAGTGAAGACCTGCGTTTGAAGTATCGTTATTTGGATCTGCGCCGGCCGCAGCTTCAAGCGAACCTGCGCCTGCGCCATCGCGTGCTCCGCGAGATACGCCGTTATATGGATGAGCAGGGTTTCACCGAAATTGAAACTCCGATCCTGATCAAGTCAACGCCCGAAGGCGCGCGCGACTACATTGTGCCGTCGCGCGTTCAGCCGGGAAAATTTTTTGCGCTGCCACAGTCGCCGCAGTTGTTCAAACAGTTGTGCATGATTGCGGGCCTCGATAAGTATTTCCAGATCGCACGCTGTTTCCGTGACGAAGATCTTCGTGCAGATCGGCAGCCGGAGTTTACCCAGCTCGACGTTGAGATGAGTTTTGCCACGCTCGATCAGATTTATTCGGTAACTGAAGGACTGTTTGCGCGGGTTTTCAAACTAATCGGCGTTGAGTTGCCGCTGCCGTTTCCGCGTTACACTTACGCCGAAGCGATCCGGCGCTGGGGCTCGGATAAGCCTGACTTGCGAATCGCCGGCATGGAGTTGCAGGACCTCGGCCCGGCGCTGGCGGGCACTGATTTCGCGCCCTATGCGTCCGCCCTCGCTGGCGGCGGCGAAGTGAAGGGAATCGTCGTTCGCGGAGGTTCTGGACTTTCGCGGAAGATACTTGACGAGCTGCAGGAGTTTGCCAAACGTTACGGAGTGACCGGACTCACGTGGATCAAACTTGGAGACGAGTTGAGTTCATCACTGCTAAAGGCGCTTGGTGAAGAAGGTGTGAGCCGGCTCGCGTCGGTTGCGGGCGCGGAAAAGGGCGATGCGGTTCTGATCGCCGCTGGAAAACCAAAGACTGTGGCTGCGAGCCTGGGCGCGCTACGGAACGAAGTAGCGCGGCGCCAGAAGTTGATTCCGGCAAACGTCTATGCGCCACTGTGGGTGACAGAGTTTCCGATGTTTGAATATCACGAGGACGATGATCGCTACTACGCAATGCATCATCCTTTCACCTCGCCGCTTGATGAAGATCTGCCGCTGCTCGAGCGCGCGGTTGACGGTGGCGAGACTGCTTTGCTGGGACAGATTCGCACCAAGGCTTACGACCCGGTCATAAACGGAGTGGAGCTCGCGAGCGGCTCGATTCGTATTCACCGGCGCGACGTGCAGCGTCTGGTGTTCAAGGCGTTAGGCATGACAACTGAAGAGGCGCGTTCGCGTTTCGGTTTCTTTCTTGATGCGTTGGAGTTTGGCACACCGCCGCATGGTGGCATTGCGCCGGGGATTGAGCGACTGCTGATGGTGTTGGTGCCCACGGAAAATATTCGCGATGTAATGGCGTTTCCGAAAACAGCGTCTGCAACTGATTTAATGATCGACGCGCCGGGCGAGGTGGATCCGAAGCAGTTGGAAGAGCTGCATCTTCGAGTCGTTAAGGAGTAAAAGAGCAGGAGGAACCGGGCTATCCATCCCTGGTTCATTTTTCTCGTTAGATCCAATATTCAGGACTACGGCTCGCGTGCGCGACGGCAAGGATCCACAAGGTAGACCCTCTCACGATGTAAGGAATGTAGTAAGGAAAGATCCTCAGGTTAAGTCTGCGGTAACCACCCCGCTTAGTCGGAAAATTTCTGTATGATCAATCAGCCAAAGCAATGTCTGTTCAACCTCAGCTTTGAATCAGCGACCTAGTCCGGACTGCTGCTTTCGTAATATGAGACGCCGTCGAGGAATTCAATACCGGCCTCGTCGACAAACTTGATTCTGATGAGGTGAAGCGGTCTTCAGCTTCGCGCATTATGGTTTCAAACGAAACCCCTTCAATCTGGTTCTCATCGACGGCTCGAATTCGCGCTAGAATCTCCCGCTCCCATGCTGCGCTCACCTCTGTGTCGGAGGGATCTTCGTTCATTGCCAAAAGGATACTTGCCAGTTCAACTCTTTGCTGTCGCGAAAGCTGAGTGGCCTCTTTGGCAAGTTCTTCAAATGCTTTTGACATCGAAAGTAATGTTAGCAAAACTGGTCGCGCAGGCAAGCCAAATGACCACGTTGACTCTCTCCCAACTGAACGAGATTTTTGCATACGCCCGCGCCGCTGATCCCGCCGAGTGCTGCGGCTTGATAGGTGGCGCCGACGACGGCACTGCAAGGACGATTTATCCGATGCGCAACCTTGCTGCCGACAAAATTGTTTCTTACGAAGCCGCGCCCAAGGATCTGCTCGCAGCTCAACGCCTGATGCGCGAGCGTGGTGAGGAGCTACTGGCTATCTATCATTCGCATCCGCTGGCCACCGAGCCCACGCCTTCTGAGAGAGATGTGCGCCAAGCCTATCATCCCAAGGCGGTCTATCTCATTGTTGGTTTAGCCGGCCCGGAGCCCGTCATGCGTGCCTTTCAAATTTGGAAACGCGAAAGGCGTTGGCAACGGGTTGAGTATGTTATTACTGACGAGTAAGATTGAACCATTAAAGTCAACGCATCGTAGGTCTTGCTAATGGAGCCGAAGAAGAGCAAATACGACACTAACCCTCTCGATCCGGATTTCGTTAAGAATACGGAAGAGGTTTGGAGCAAGGGCGATGGCGGACCTGAGACGCAGGAAGTAAAGGGAGCAACCCGCGAGATCGGCGCCTCTGCAAACGAGAACGCGCGCAGCAACGTCTATTCGGAAGCGCCCACGCGACGGTACGATAACGTACCGCTCGACTCAGCCTATCCATCCATTTTTGTTCCCCCCACGTATTCGCAGCCTGCACCTTATCAACCACCACCCACACCATATCGGCCCACCGCGCAGAGACCGACCGCGAGATCGGTCGCGGGTATAGGCCTGCCGGAAAAGTGGGCCATGATGTTGCCTTACGCTCCTTTCTACATCGGCGTGGTTGTTTCGCTGCTGGAGTTATTTCTGGTGCCTCGAAAGGAACTGCGAGTGCGCTTTCATGCAGCTCAGGGCCTCGCGCTGCACATCGCAATTCTCGCAGTGCAAACCCTATTTGGCGTTGTTGGAGCAATCACAGACAGCTCGGTCGGCCGAAATCTATTCGGCCTCGTGGCCACTGTATTTCTCATCGTTTCGATGGTCCGCGTATGGAAGGGCAAGCCTCACCACATCGCACCGATTGCCGAACCTGCTCAGTGGTTCAATCAACACATTGAACCTCGCAACAAATCTTAGAATCGCCTTATCTGGCACTGACCTTGCAGTACGAAACTCTCGGAGGTTGCCCATAGCCAACTTGGAAAATCTTCGAACCGAAATCGTGCTCAGAAACGCGAAGCATGTTGCGTTTTGGTTCAGCTTGAGCTTTCGAGTCGGAATAATGCGGCAACCGAAAACTGGCCAGCGCGCCCGCCCGGTGACTCGTCAAATCCGAGTCAAGTCAATGGCTCTCTTCCCCAAACGGCGCGAATATGGTGAGCAGGATCAAATACGGGAGGATGAACCGAGAACTAAAGACTAAAGCGGCAAACCTCTTGAAGTGGGCCGCTTTTTTAATGAATAGTACTCACGGGAATCTCCAAAGAGTTTTGTTAGTGTCGATACGGAGGATAGAAATGATTCGAAAAAATTCAAACGAAGTAAAGCGGATGATGGCCTGGCTAACAGTATTCGCGGTTTTCGCAATGCCTGTTTCAGTCTTTTCGCAGACGCAAATCAAATATCACAGTAACAAATACAAACCAACGGACGACGTCAAGGTTGGACGGCAAGCCGCTGCTGAAGTGGAACAGCAGATGCCGATTCTTAACGACAATCAGGTTACCGGCTATGTCTCGCGAGTTGGACAGCGATTGGTCGCTAATATCCCGTCAGAGTTTCAGCATCCTGAGTTCAGTTACTATTTCAAAGTTGTGAACGCGCGCGACATAAACGCTTTCGCGCTGCCTGGTGGTCCTATGTACGTGAACCGCGGCATGATCGAAGCCGCGCACAACGAAGGCGAGATGGCGGGTGTAATGGCTCACGAGTTGAGCCATGTGGCCCTGCGCCATGGCACCGCGCAGGCATCCAAAGCGCAGAAGTATGGTTTGCTCGCGGGGATCCTCGGCATCGGCGGACAAATTCTTGGTGGCCCGGCGGGAGCGGCCGCCCAGATCGCAGGGCAGGGAGTAGGAGTCTATTTTCTAAAGTTTAGTCGTGAGTATGAAACGGAAGCCGATATTTTAGGCGCTCGGATTATGGCGAATGCCGGATACGACCCACGCGATCTTGCCAACATGTTCAAGACCATCGAACAGCAAAGTGGCGGAGGAGGAGGTGGATTTTTGAGCGATCACCCGAGTCCCGCCGATCGTTACGCGCGCATTAATCAGGAAGCGCAGTACCTGCGCGTAAACAATCCGATTCGCGACACGCGCGAGTTTTCGCAAATTCAAGCGCGCCTGCGAAGTATGGGCCCAGCCCCTTCGATGGCAGAAATTGCGCGCACGGGTAACCGCTATCCAACCGGCGAGACTACCGGAAATTATCCCAACAATCCGCCGCGTGGCCGCGTTGATTATCCATCGACGGGCTATCAAACCTATTCGGAATTTGGCGGCGTCGTGCGCGTGAGCGTGCCGAGCAACTGGCGTGAGTTGGCGGGAAACAACTCGGTGTGGTTCGCTCCCGAAGGCGCCTATGGCCAGAATCAGAACCAGGCGGTTTATACCCACGGAGTAAACTTTGGTATTGCGCAAACTCAGAGTCGCAACTTGCAACAAGCGACGAATGAGTTTCTGAATAGTCTGGGCGCCGGCAGTGGAAACCTGCGTCAGCGTAGCGGCTTGCAACGCACGACTGTTGCCGGACGCACCGGGTTGACTACGACCTTGACCAATATCAACGAGGCAACCGGCCAAGCCGAAGTAGTGACCGTGATTACAACTCAACTGCGCAACGGCCAGCTTTTCTACATGATCGCAGTCGCGCCGGAAAACGAGTCTGCAAGTTATCAGGCTGCGTTTCGCAACATTCTTCGTTCGCTTCAGATCAATGATTAGTCATGAACTGAGCGCAACGTATCAAACGAGGCCCGCTTTCGAGCGGGCTTTTTTTTGGGGATTCTTATTTGGATTCATGGCAGGAAATAATGCAAGAATGGAAAACTTTGAATAATAGGTAGTCCAATGGCTTTCTAAGACCAATATTCTAAGACACAAGACTTGATTGATGAAAGAGTCTTTGAATTCCTAAACTATAAAAATAGTATTTGAATAAACATAACCCTGTAGGTATAGTAACGCGCAAATAGATCTTCGGAAAAAATTAGGCCCTAATCACCAATTTAACTAAAGTGTTAGATCACAATAAGACTAACCATCGCCTTGTGGTTAAGTGTGAAAACAACGGAGACTATCGCCTCCTAACTCTCTCCAAAGTAAAAAAACCTGATGAAGAAATCTATTCAAAAGTAAGAGATTTTCTTCTTGAATCAGAATCGATCTATCCTTCAATAGGAAAGTGGTGGAAAACTCGAGTCGTGCCAGGATTGAGGACTGGGGAAAGGCTTTGTGAGGCGGTTATCAAACATGATGAAATAGCTGCTTTGAGTATTGTTAAGTATTCTGGAAAATCGTCTAAGTTATGTACTCTTAGAGTTCGCGAAAATTATCGTGCGCTAGGATTTGGACAGCGACTATTGCGACGGACTTTTGAGAATCTCTTAA
>DASYMB010000428.1:0-3644 GCA_036009285.1 Pyrinomonadaceae bacterium
TTTCCAGTCAGTAAAAACACTCGTATCCAATCCCAGCGGGATGATTGCAAACTGACCTTCCCGAATCACCGCCACCTGCCCTTTGCGACCGATGCCAAACTCTTCGTGGATTTCCTGATACTGCCGTTGGCTGATGACAATCACGCGAGCTGTCATGTGAGCTAAAATCTTCTCGATGGTGAGAAAGAGTCTGGTCTTGAAGCTTCCGTAGTAGCTATGAAAGATGTGGCCGTGGTAGGTGTGCACGAAAAGACACCGGCGCGGATGGCCCAACAATGCCGACGGTGTCAGCCAGCGATAGAGCCAGCCGGCAATTCTTCCAACTGTCCCGGCTTTTGCCGTATGTGTGTGTACGATGTCGGGCCGCTCGCGCAAAAAGAGTCGAAAGAGTTTCCAGATAGCGACGACATCTCGCGGCGAAATCTCGCGGCTCATTTCCGGAATGATGATAGGCGTCACGCCTTGCTCCGTCGCGAAGTAAGTCATGTCGTCTTCGCCCGGCGGCACCAGGCCGGCCACCAGGAGCGATTCGATCCCTGCCTTCTTCGTGGCCGCAGTCAGCCACGCGACGTGACGCGCCGGGCCTCCCACATTGAGACGGGCAATGACGCGAACAATCTTCATTGTTTTCGGGATGCGATGATCTAGCTTAGAAAGCAGACTTGTTCGCCCGAGGACACGGAGCACAAGTGCCCTATCTAAACGGATCGGGCGGCTTCTAAACAGTTCGCGACAAAGCTTCGATCTTGTTTGCGCCGGTTTCGGCTACGAGGTTCGAAGCGCGCAGTAGACTTTCAAACGTGCCGGCGTCAGTCCACCAACCGTCAAGCTCCTCCCAGGTCATCTCACCTCGTTTGATGTAAGCGTTGTTCACGTCTGTGATTTCCAATTCGCCGCGGCGGGAAGGCTCGAGGGTGCGGATGATGTCATAAACTTCGCCGTCGTACATGTAGATTCCGATTACCGCATAATCCGATTTTGGTGACTCGGGCTTCTCCTCGATGCGCAGTACGTGTTGGCCGCGGAGTTCGGGGACGCCAAAGCGATCGGGATCGGGGACGCGTTTGAGAATAATCTTGGCGCCCTTCCCTTGCTCTTCGTAAGCGTGAACCGCGGCGGCGATGTTGCCCTCAATGATGTTGTCACCCAGAACAACGCACACCGGCTCTTTGGCTGCGAAGTGTTCCACGAGGGAAAGTGCCTCCGCGATACCGCCTTCGCCCTCCTGATAGGTGTAGTTGAGGTGTTTGAGACCAAAGGCGCGTCCATTGCCCAACAGTTTGAGAAAGTCGCCGGCCGAATTACCGCCGGTAACAATCATGATATCGGTGATTCCGGCGTTCACGAGGGTTTGAATCGGATAGTAGATCATCGGCCGATCGTAAACGGGAAGCAGGTGCTTATTAGTCACCGCCGTCAGCGGCCGCAATCGCGTTCCTAATCCGCCTGCTAAAACAACACCTTTCACTCTCGTCACCTCCGTGTTTTTGTCAGTGGTCAGTTTTGGTCAGTGGTCAGTGATCAGTGGTCAATTTTCAGCAGTCAGCCATACTATTGTTTGCCTCGAGACAATAATTCAATGGCCACTGTCCACTGACCACTGACAAGTCCTCAATCAATAAATCTTTGAAACCACAGCTCCAGCATTAACAACGTCCACAACTGCGGTGAATGATCTCGCTCGCCGCGCGTGTGCAGCTCCACCAGTCGTTTGACTGCGTCCGGCTTAAACAGCCCGCGCTTCAACGCACCTTCCGCCAGCAGGGTCTCACGCAGAAACGGTTGTAGCTCGCCCCGGAACCAGTGACCGATGGGTACACCAAACCCCATTTTGCGGCGGTCAAGATTTTCTGCCGGCAAAAGTTTTCTTAGCATTCGTTTCAACAAATACTTGGTGGTGAGTCCGCGCAACTTGAATTTCTCCGGCAAGCTTGCCGCAAATTCCATGACGTGATGATCGAGAAACGGCGAGCGGGCCTCAAGTGAATTCGCCATGGTTGCTATGTCAACTTTTACCAGCAGATCGTTGGGAAGATACGTCATGATGTCCGCGAGCAACGCCGCATCGACAATGCCGGATCCGTTGGCGCGGGCAAACCATGGATCGAGCACACTGGCGGCTGAGACGCTCTCGGTTTGCCGGCGAAAATTCTCCGAATACAAATCCTCTTTCGCGGCGGAATCAAAAACGCTCATCCAGCGAAGATAGCGTTCCACCTTCGGCAGCGACGCCGCCTGGACAAAGCGCTTCGCGCTCCTCACCCGGCTACGCTTCGTCTCCGAAGCTGGAATTAGTTCAATTGCCTGGCGCATTACGCGCTCGCGAAGGACTGCCGGAATGCGATGATACGTTTCAGCTAAACGCATCGCCGCGTAGCGTTCGTAACCGGCGAACGACTCGTCGCCGCCGTCGCCGTTTAGAGCTACAGTCACATGCTTGCGAGTTTCGCGAGCCACATAGTAAGTGGGAATGGCCGAAGAGTCGGCGTAGGGCTCGCCGTAGTGTTCCACCAGAATCGGTAAAACTTCGAGCGCGTCCGGGCGAACAATGAACTCGTGATGGTCCGCGCCGACGTGTTCCGCAACTCGGCGCGCGTGATGCAACTCGCTGAAGTCCTGTTCCTCGAATCCGATCGAAAACGTTTTCACCGGAGTGCTCGATTCCTCGCTCATCAGCGCCACTACAGCGCTCGAGTCGATACCGCCGGACAGAAAAGCTCCCAGCGGCACTTCCGACATCAGTCGCACCTTAACCGCATCGCGCAGCAACTCGATTGCACGTTTGCCCGCCTCGTCTTCACCGAGGTCGACTTTTTTTGAAAAGTCCGGCTGCCAATAGCGTTCAGTTCTTATTTCGCCTTTGCGATAGCGCAGGCTATGGCCGGATTCCAGCTTTCTAATCGCGCGATAAATTGTGAGCGGCGCGGGCACACACATGAAAGACAGATAGTGGTGCAGCGCATCCGTGTCGATGTCCCGGCTAACGTCAGGATGCAGCAACAACGCGCTAAATTCCGAGCCGAAGATAAACTGGCCGTTAACCTGCGCGTAGAGAAGTGGTTTCTTGCCGACTCGATCGCGCGCGAGGAAGAGTTCCTGAGTGCGTTCATCCCAAATCGCGAACGCAAACATGCCTCGCAGATGTTTGGGACAATCGGCGCCGTACTGGTCGTAGGCATGCACGATCGCTTCGGTATCGCTGTTTGTATAAAAAGTGTGGCCGAGTTTTTCGAGCTGCTCGCGAAGTTCGCGGTAGTTATAAATCTCGCCGTTGAAAACTATCCAGGCGGTGCGGTCCCGATTGTGAATGGGTTGCTGGCCGCTCTTCAAGTCGATGATCGCCAGCCGGCGCATGCCCAGGCCGACGGCGCCGTTAAAGTAAAAACCGTCGTCGTCTGGCCCACGATGGCGAATGGCGGCGCACATCCGCGAGACGAGAGCCTGGTCAACGTCCGATCTGTCGTTCCGAACTATCCCTACAATTCCACACATAACTTATTTGCAGCTTGCTCCGCAGGCAAGCTGCCTGCCCTCCCAGCCCGCGGTCACTGCTTTTTGAGTAGCGCTCGCTTTTCTGAATCTCGCCGCTTTCGTTCTTCTCGCTTCTCCTTCATCAAAACGAAGCCGACGGCGACGAAGATAAA
>DASYMB010000429.1:0-7775 GCA_036009285.1 Pyrinomonadaceae bacterium
CCAACAGGTTGCCGAACGACTGCGCAGCGGCGACACCCTGGAGACGCTTGGAGTTTTTGGTCTGCTGGTGGCAATTATCTTGATCATCGCCTTCATCGTTTTCGTTGAAGCCGCCAGACGGAAGGTGCCGGTAAGTTATGCCAAACGCCACGTGGGCCGGCAGCTCGTGGGCGGCCAGCAAACAACTATGCCGCTGAAGATCAACATGGGCGGCGTCATTCCGGTCATCTTTGCTTCGTCGGTACTTTCTATGCCGCAGAGTCTGTTTGCGGCGTTTCCGCCTGATCCGACCAAGCTGAATTCGGCCTGGGGAAAAGTTTGGACCTTCTTTCAAACCTTTCATGCGAGCGATCCTTATTACGAGCTGATCTTTCTTACGTTAATAATATTCTTCACCTTCTTCTATGTCTCGATCGTGTTCAACGTTGAGGAAGTGGCCGACAATCTTCGCAAGCATGGCGGCTTCATGCCGGGCATTCGTCCCGGCAGAGCGACCGCCGAGTATCTCAACGGCATCCTGACACGCTTGACGGTTGTGGGCGCTGTTTACCTTGCCCTGGTTGCTTTCGTGCCGCAGTTTATGTTGAGTGGATTTAAGGTCGCTCGGCTGCCGCTCGTTGGCACCTGGCTCGATCAGTTTGTTAGCAGCACGCCTGGTCTATCGTGGATTCCGACCGGCATGGGTTATCAGTTTTACTTCGGCGGCACGTCGTTGTTAATTCTGGTCGGAGTCGCCATGGATACCGTGGCGCAAATCGAGGCGCAGTTGGTGATGCGCAACTACGAAGGATTCCTTGGCGGAGGCGGACGTCTGCGGGGTCGAAGAGCTTAAAAGCAGAGGCTGGATACTAGAGGTCAGATGCTGGATCTTAATCCAGTATCTAACATCCGGCGTCTGACATCTTTTGCACCATGTCGAAAATCATTGTCTTGATGGGTGCGCCTGGTGCTGGAAAAGGCACGCAGGCGCGCTTGCTTCATGAGCGCTTGAAACTGCCGCAGATTTCAACCGGCGACATGTTTCGCGCGCTGAAGGAAGCACAAACCCCACTAGCATCCGAGGTGCGCGAGCTGATGGCAGCGGGGAAGTTGGTGCCGGACGACTTGACTATACGCGTGGTCCAGGACCGCACGGCCCAGGACGACTGCCGCGAAGGTTATATCCTCGACGGCTTTCCGCGTACGCCGGCACAGGCGGCAATGCTCGAGACCCTGGCCGCTGAACAAGGAAAGAAAATTCAGGCGATTGAAATAGAGGTCCCGCGAGAGTTGCTCGCGAAGCGAATGGTGGGCCGCCGGAATTGTCCGGTTTGCGGCGAGATTTATAATATGTACTTCAAGCCGCCGAAAGACGACGCAGTTTGCGATCTGCATCCTGACACTAAACTCAACCACCGGGCCGACGATAATCCCGGAACCGTTCAGGCACGGCTGGCTACTTACGAGGAACAGACTCGGCCGCTGCTGGACTACTACAAAGACGCGGGTCTACTACACGTCGTCGACGGCACGAGAGAACCCGAAGCGATTTACAAGGAAATCGCGGGTATAGTG
Organism: Pyrinomonadaceae bacterium; assembly: GCA_036009285.1. Classification (GTDB taxonomy): domain Bacteria; phylum Acidobacteriota; class Blastocatellia; order Pyrinomonadales; family Pyrinomonadaceae; genus PSRF01. Next base: position 1,555 of record DASYMB010000429.1, read on the forward strand.
AAGAGTGAAAAGTGAAAAGTGAAGAGCAAGAAAGCCCAGGCGATTGGCGTTTACTCTTCACTTTTCATTCATGACCGTCATCCATGATTATTGGCAAGTCAAAAAAAGAGATCGACAAAATGCGAGCGGCCGGACAGCTCACCGGGCTGGTTCTGCAGGAGCTCAGAACGCTCGCCGTGCCTGGCGTCTCTACCATTGAAATAGATCGAGCTGCCGAGAAGATGATTCGCGATGCCGGGGGCTTGCCGACGTTCAAGGGCTATCACGGATTTCCTTATTCGATCTGTGCTTCCGTTAACGAGCAAGTGGTTCACGGTTTTCCTTCTGACTATAAACTGAAGGACGGAGATATTTTCTCCATCGATTGTGGGGTGACACTTGAGGGGTTCGTCGGAGATACGGCGACTACGGTTCCGGTTGGTAGAGTCGATGACGCTTGTCTGGCACTTGTTCGTACTACGGAGGAGTGTTTGGACCGGGCGATTGAGGAGTGCAGACCGGGCCGGCATTTAGGAGACATCGGTGCCGCCGTGCAGGAGTATGCCGAGGCCCGTGGGTATTCGGTGGTGCGTGAATATGTCGGCCATGGTATCGGCCGCCGTATGCATGAGGATCCGCAGATACCGAATTACGGAAAGCGCGGACAGGGTCCGAAGATAAAGGCCGGATACGTGTTTGCGGTTGAACCGATGATTAATTTGGGGACCCAGCACACGAAAGTGCTGGCCGATGGCTGGACCGTTGTGACGCTCGACGGAAAACCGAGCTCGCACGCGGAGCACACTATCGCTATAACCGAGGAAGGGCCCGAGGTGCTGACCAGAATTGGCTCCCGCGAGAGCCAGGAAGTGCTCCAGGCAACGTCAACTTGAGGCCGTGACTCCGCTGTAAACTCGCTGTAACCCCAACGCCTAGCGCGGCTTGGCAAAGGCCCCCGGGCATGTTACTATTTGCAGTTTGTCGGTACAGGCAAAATTCGTTCTGAGCGGATATGGCGAAGGAAGAAGCGATAGAAGTGATGGCCAAAGTCCTTGAGACTTTGCCTAACGCTATGTTTCGGGTCGAGTTGGAAGACAATCAGCATCAGGTGCTGGCGCACGTTTCGGGAAAGATGCGCAAGCATTTTATTCGGATTCTTCCAGGGGATCGAGTGTTGGTTGAGTTGTCCCCTTATGATCTGAACCGTGGACGAATTACTTATCGCTACAAGTAGTCGGCCGCGCGATTTGAATAGAATCAGAGTTGAGGATTGTTGAAATGAAAGTCCGAGCTTCGGTAAAGAAAATGTGCGACAAGTGCAAAGTCATTCACCGCAAGGGAGTGGTCCGAGTGATTTGCGTCAATCCAAAACATAAGCAGCGGCAGGGATAACTGATTTCGATTTGGGATTACCGATTCGGACTTGAGGAATCGGGACTCAAACATAAACTGGAGAGTATTTACTAAAAATGGCACGTGTAGCAGGCGTCGATCTTCCACCGAATAAGCGGGCCGAGGTTGGGCTGACTTACATTTATGGCATCGGTCGTTCGCGCTCGACCAGGATTTTGAATCAAGCTGCGGTGAGTCTTGATACTCGCGTCCGCGATTTGAACGAAGACGAGCTGAGCCGCATCCGCGCGATCCTCGAGGCAGAGGGTGAGATCGAAGGCGACCTGCGGAAACGCATCCAGATGGACATCAAACGTTTGATGGATATCGGGTGCTACCGGGGACTGAGGCATCGCCGCTCGTTGCCGGTGCGAGGCCAGCGAACACATACAAACGCCCGCACTCGTAAAGGTCCAAGACGCGCAACTATCGCCAAGAAGAAAGCGCCAGGTAAGAAATAATTTAGGTGCCGGGGCTCAGGTGCCGGGTACCAGTTAACAAACTGGTTTTGGCCGATACCGGACACCCGATACCTGACATCGGTCTACTGACAAAGTTATGGCAAAAGCTACCGGAAAGAAAAAAGTTTTTCGTAAGAAAGAGAAGAAGAATGTGCCAGTCGGAATCGCGCACGTGGCTGCCTCTTTCAATAACACGATGATTTCGATTACCGACCTCGAGGGTAATCTCATCGCGCAATCGTCAGCCGGCGCGCGCGGCTTCAGGGGCTCGCGCAAGGGAACTCCCTTTGCCGCGCAGCAGGCCGCTTACGAGGCTGCGAAGAAAGCGCACGAGGCCGGCATGCAGCAGTGTGAAGTCAGAGTTAAAGGACCAGGCGGCGGCCGCGAATCCGCAATCCGTGCGATTGCTAACGCCGGGATTAGAGTAGTAACGATTCGCGATACGACGCCGATTCCACACAATGGCTGTCGTCCGCCCAAGCGGCGCAGAGTGTAGGCATTGCCGATTGCCGATTGGTTTGGGATTCGGATCGGCAGAGTGTTTATAGTTGGAAATCGGAAATTGAAATTGAATTAACCTAAAGGATGAAGGGCCAGCGTTGTCTCTGTCTCTTAATTTTGAGATCTGGAATTTGAGATCTCAGATTCAGGAGATTTCAGATTTGAGATTTAATATCTCAGATTTGAAACCTTGGAAAACGCAGCCTGTAAACTTTTCCGTCGAATTTAGACTGGAGGCAGAAAACAGTTGGCTAGGTATAGAGATGCGGTGTGCCGCTTATGCCGCCGCGAGGGCGCAAAGCTTTTTCTCAAAGGTGACCGGTGCTACAAGCCTTCTTGTCCGATTGAAAAGCGCGGTACACAACCGCCCGGACAACATGGCAACTCAATGCGTCGCGGCAAGGCGTTGGTCGGTTACGGCCAGCAGTTGCGCGAAAAGCAGAAGGTCAAGCGTATCTACTTCATCCTTGAAGGACAATTCCGTAACTACTTCGAACGCGCGGCGCGCATGAAAGGTATCACGGGTGAGAACCTGTTGTTCCTGCTCGAGCGGCGCCTTGATAACGCAGTCTACCGCGCGGGATTTTCCACCTCTCGCCGCCAGGCACGTCAGTTGGTTAATCACGGCCACATCCTGGTCAACGGAAAGAAAGTAGATATTCCGTCGTATCAGGTCAGGGCCGGCGAGGCAATCAGTATTAAAGAAGGAAGCCGCAAGAATCCGCACATCGAAGGCGCATGGCAGACCGCCTCCGGGCGCGGACGTCCGTCCTGGATTTCACAGGACGCCGGCGATATGGCCGCGCGCATTAGCGGCTTGCCTTCGCGCGAAGATATCGACCGCTCAATTAACGAGCAACTTATCGTCGAGCTTTATAGCAAGTAATTCGAGACCCGCGAAGCTGGCAGTTATTTCCAGCTTCGCGGACAACAGCTTTTCTAAAATCGGGACTTAAAACGCTATGGCTATGGATCAAAATAATCTCTGGACCGGATTTCAGATGCCTCGTCGTCTGGCGGCAGACGCGGAAACGCTTACCGAGCGGTACGGCCGTTTCTCTGCACAACCTTTCGAGCGAGGGTTCGGCACCACGGTCGGCAATTCGCTGCGACGAGCATTGCTTTCTTCGATTGAGGGCGCCGCGGTTACCGCTGTGAAGATTGAGGGAGTTGAGCACGAGTTCTCCTCGATCAAGGGAGTCGTCGAAGACGCGACTGACGTGATTCTGAATTTGAAGCAGGTGCCTTTCAAGTTGCACGGCAACGAGTCGAAAACGCTGCGGATTTCAAAAGACTCAGCCGGAGAAGTCACGGCCGCCGATATTGAAGCTGACGCTGACGTGGAAGTGCTGGACAGCACCGTGCACATCGCCACCGTTAGCGAAGGTGGTAGCTTACGAGTTGAGATGCGCCTGAAGCGTGGCCGCGGATACGTTTCAGCCGACCGGAATTTCGACGAGGACCTCTCGCTCGGTTATATCCCAATCGATTCCGTGCATACGCCGGTAAAGAAAGTTAACTACACAGTGGAAGCCGCGCGTCTCGGGCAAAACACCGAGTTTGATAAGCTCACGATTGAAGTTTGGACTGACGGTTCGGTTAAGCCGGAAGATTCCATCGGTCTGGCGGCCAAGTTGATCAAGGACCACATGTCGATCTTCATCAACTTCGAAGAAGACACCGACGATTTCGCTTACTCGAAGATCGAGCGACCGCCGTTGCCGCGTAACGATCAACTGGATCGTTCGGTCGATGAACTGGAATTGTCGGTAAGGTCTTACAACTGTTTGAAGAATGCGGATATCCGCACCATTCGTGATCTGGTGCAGCGTAGCGAGCGAGAAATGCTCGCCACCAAAAATTTCGGCAAGAAGTCGCTAAACGAGATTAAGGAAATTTTGAACGGCATGGGTCTGGATTTTGGGATGGAGTTTGACGAGCAGGGAAATCCAATCCCCGGAACCGGTGGTCGCGACGGCGCCGACCTCAGCGACTTCCCCGACACCGACGACGAGCAGTAACAGAACTCAGGCGCGCGCGCGTTGCGCTATCACCCGGATGAGTACGAACACGACGGATCTTTAGAGTCATGCGACATCAAAAAGCACATCGCAAACTGGGGCGAACAAGCGAACATCGCATGTCAATGCTTCGCAACCTTGCTGTCTCGTTGATTAATTCTCGCGAGGAGCGAATTGTCACCACGCTTCCGAAAGCAAAAGAGCTGAGGCCTTTTGTTGAGAAGGCGATCACGCTTTCTCGCAAAGCCAGCAATCTCGCGGGAGAAGATTCGGGCCCACGCGCGCTGCACCTGCGTCGCCAGGCGGCAGGATACTTCCATGCCGGCAACATGACGCAAGGGGCACTGTCGGGAAAGCGCGGACAGGTGCGCCTGCCGCGGACCGCCGGGGTAGCAGCGTTGAAGCGTTTGTTCAACGAACTCGGCGAGCGCTATAAGGATCGGCCGGGAGGCTACACGCGGATCTTCAAGCTCGGGCGGCGGGTTGGTGATAATGCCGAGCTCGCCATCATCGAGCTGGTGGATAATCAGGGCGAGCGCGACGCCCTCGAAGCAGCGAAGAAGCGAAAGTCGGCTGGTTCCAAAAAGAAGAAGGGAAGCGAGGCAAAGGGCACGAGCAGCGGCAGCGGACGTAGTAGCGCCGCGCCGAAGGAAGCTGCTGACACCGCTGCAAAAGCCTCCCCGAAGGCTGGGCCAGATGAAGCCTCAGATGAGGTAAAGAGCGAAGCACCGACAGAGACAGCCGTCTCCGAACCTGAGACGGGTGTAGCCGAAGAGAACTAGACGGAACCGTTTTAGTTAACGCCGGGTGCCGTCATCGCGCGCTCGGTTGGAACGCCCCAACTGACCATCGGCCATACCTCCGAGTCTTTTGGGGCTCAACAATTTGATAGGGCGCGTTTGGCGGCTCCGGTAACAGCGAAAAAAGATGAGCAGTAATCCCGAAAGCCAAAAAGAAGAGCTCGAACTGCAAACCGAGAGCGATGGTCCAGGAGAAGGGAAAGCTTCCAGCGAGCGCACGCGCAGTCGTCGTCGCAGTCGATCCATTGGCTCTGAAAGTTCGGTAAACATGGATGAGTTGCGGGAGCTCATTCAGTTAATACGCGAGAACGAGTTTACGGAGTTTGAACTCGAGCGAGAAGGTTTTCGCGTGCGCTTTCGCCGAGGTGCCGAAGCCGCTGAACCCGGTAGTAGCGGTGTTAATGCAGCGGGTGAATCAGCCGTATCCGCCACCAGCACTTCTCCGGCTGTCTCGACGACAGTTTCATCGAGCGCCGCGCCGGCCCATCCGGGAGCAAAGGCGCAGACAGAGGCTTCCGAAGATCAGGATCTCCACATTATCCCGTCTCCCATCGTAGGCACCTTCTATCGCGCCGCATCTCCAACTGCCGATTCGTTCATAAAGATCGGTAGCACGGTCGAGCATGACACGGTGGTCTGCATCATTGAGGCGATGAAGCTGATGAATGAAATCACCGCTGAGACTAGTGGAGAAGTCGTGAAGATTTACGTCGAAAACGGACAGCCGGTCGAATATGGCCAGCCGCTGTTCGGCATTAAGAAATAGCGGTCCAAAGTCCAACGTCCAAAGTCCAACGTCCAGTCAGGACAAAAGGACTTTGGACTTTGTACTTTGAACTTTGGACAAAGCGTGAAACCCGAAACCAGAAAATTCAAGAAGATACTGATCGCCAATCGCGGCGAGATTGCCTGCCGTATTATCTGGACCTGCAAAGAGATGGGCATCCGCACGGTTGCGGTCCATAGCGACGTCGACCGCGATTCGCTTCACGTGCGCTATGCGGATGAAGCAGCCTGCATTGGACCAGCGCCTTCAGCACAAAGCTACCTGAATATTCCGGCCATCA
>DASYMB010000430.1:0-8569 GCA_036009285.1 Pyrinomonadaceae bacterium
CCAGATTCTTTCGGTGGGTGATGGCTTGGGTTACGCCGTGAAGATTGGCGAAGATGGTCAACATCGAGGGCACAGCGGACCTCAGATCTCATAGGAGGCCTCGGGCCACAACCAGGAAATGTTCTTGGCTTGAGCCGTCCAACGAGTCCAACGAGCCTGCGGAACAGGCGGAAGCATAAAGCCCAGGGTGAGCGAAGCGGAAATCCTGGGTTAACGCGCAAATAACGTTCGCCAAGCCCGTGAAAACGGGCGACAGATGACGACGAGGGTGTCTGCCGCCCGCTCGCACGGGCTGGAAATCATTTCACCGTCTTTACCCAGGGTTCCGCTTCGCTCCACCCTGGGCTTTACTCTTCCGCCTGCTATCGCAGGCTCGTTGAAACGGTATCCCCTGTAATCGCGCTCACCTTGGTCAAAAATCTTTGCCAGAACAAGGCATTGGCGGCCCGTTACACTTTCATGATCCAAAAAGACAACGAACAGATTCGAATCAAGGCGGCGGAGATCGTAGCTAATGGCGGCGTAATCGCTTTTCGCACCGACACGTTTTACGGGCTCGGCGTTGACCCGTTCAATCGCGAGGCGATCGTCAGAGTTAGAGAACTGAAGGGCAGGGAAGCAGCGAAGCCGATTTTACTTTTGATCTCCGACGCGAACGAATTGGATCGGTTCGTAAATAATTCCGAGTTCCTAAGGATGATCGCCGTCGGCCACTGGCCTGGCCCACTAACCCTAATCGGCGGGGCCCGCCCGGAGGTGCCGGTAGAGTTAACGGCCGGAACAGGGACCATCGGCGTGCGCCTGCCGGATGACGAAGACGCGCGGGCATTGGTACGCGCGTGCGGTGGTGCGCTAACAGCGACGAGCGCAAATCCATCGGGACAGCCGCCGGCCCGCAACGCGAAGGAAGTTGAGAATTATTTTCGCGAAGGAATTGATTTGATAATCGATGGAGGCGAGACTATCGCCACCGAGCCCTCGACGGTTTTGGATTTGAGTGGAGCTAAGAGACGCCTGGTTCGCGAAGGCGCGATCTCGCGCGCGAAGCTTGAAGAGCTTTTGAGCGACTGAGAAAACTCGTGAGGTGGATTCAACTTACAACTGCAACAGTTGAATTCTTCGCTCCAGCGGAGCGAGATGTTTATAGCTCGAGTGCACTCAAAGATCTCGCTCCGTTAGGAGCGAAACCCAGCCTTCGCTCGGGCATGCATTAGCGATTGCGCTCCCACGGAGCGCCGGAGTAAAGAAAGGATCGGCCAAGCTATAAACATCTCGCCCCCTAAGCCCCATATCGGGCAAAGCGGCAAACAACGATCTGTTGCACTTCCAACTTGAATCCGCGTAACACGAATACCGAACAGGGAGGGCCAACTGCGCCGGGAGGTATCGGACGTGCGCGAGAACGTAGTAACGGGGCGCAGGAAGGTATCGGACGTGCGCGAGAACGTAGTAACGGGGCGCAGGAAGGTATCGGACGTGCGCGAGAACGTAGTCACACTACGCACGGAGGTATGCACACCGCAGAGAGAACGGTGCGGGTGAAGCTGATTCGTACGATATTCGGGGATAACCAGGGACAGGCAGGAATGCCTGTCCTACTTTTCAACCGTCAGGTTTTTCACAAAGCCCCAGTCGCCGCTGGCATCAACCTTGATGTTCCCGACTCGCTTTTGGGCGATCACGATGTTGGCCTGGTACCAGAGCGGCAGCACCGGCACGTCGCGGGCCACGATTTCCTGGATGCGTGCGTAAAGCACCTTCGCCTTTTCACGATCGAAAGTATTGATAGCTTCGTCGATCAATTTATCGAGTTCCGGGTTGCTGTAGCGGCTGCGATTTCGTGAAGCGCGCGTCTCCGTTGGTATCTCGGAGGTGGCGAACAGGTCCTTAAAGAAGATCGGATCCTGATTTCCTCCCACCCACTGCCCGTAAAAAATCTGAAAGTTGCCGCGCCGCAACTCATCAAACAAAGTATTCAATTCAGCAGTTTCAATGCCAACTGGAATGCCTACATTCTTCAGGTAGTTTTGAATCACGCCCGCATAGGCCTTGCCCGACACGTTGCTGCCAGACACTTTGAAGACAACCGGCTTGGCAAACCGCATCTGTGGCCCATCGCCGTCGGGGTCTTTCAGTCCCGCCTCGTCGAGCAACTTCTTCGCCCGCTCGGGATCGAATGAATACTTTTCCGCGGCGTGATAGGCCCAGGACTCTTCCGGCAAAATTGAATGCGCAATCTTCCCCTGGCCCAGCAGCAGATCGCGAATCATTCCTTCGCGATCAATTGCGTAGGCAATCGCCTGTCTGACGCGCACCTCGTTGAGCGGCGGCTGGCTGCAATTAAAAGTCAGCAGATACACATTCGACCCGGTGAACTGAAGCACTTGCAGCTTCGGATCCTGACCGAGCAGCTTGACGGCATCGGGCGACAGGCTCGTGGGCAGCGGCGCGATGTCCACGCGCCCCGAACGAAGCTCTGCCTGCAGCGCATTCATGTCGCTAACGACTCGCACGCGCACGGTGGCAATATGCGGCGCGCCTTCCCAGTAATCCGGGTTCGCCTGCAGATCGAGCACCTGCTGCGAACCGTCGTAGTTAACAAACTTAAATGGCCCGGTCCCCAGCGGATGATCTTTTTGGACCGCGTAACTGTCCTTCGGAATTATGGCCACCGGAACCAGGTTACTCAGAAAGCCGGTCCACGGTTCCACTGTAGTAACAACCAGGGTTTTCGCGTCCGGAGCTTCGACGCTTTTGATGTAACTTGTTCTCGCGGCCCCGGTGCCTTTGTAGAAACTGGCTGACTTGGCGAACGTGCTCGAGAAGACGAGATCGAGAGTGTACTTTGCATCGGCCGAGGTAAATGGCCGACCGTCGTGAAACTTCACGCCGTCGCGCAGGGTAAACGTGAAGGTCAAGTCGTCGTCCGATCGCTTAATATCGGAAGCCAACTCGCCGACGTAGTCAAACTTCTCGTTTTTCTTTACGAGCGAATTAAACATGAGGGTGCGTATGCGCTCGCTGGCGGCGTCGACCGAAGGCGATCCAATCGGATCAATCGTGCGGATGTTATCGCCCAACGCAATCACAAACGGACCACCGCTGCGGTTGCGACGGCAGCCCAAAGGAATTAAGACGGCCATGAGAAGCGCCAGAAACAAGCAAATGAAATTGCGCGTTCTCATCCGATTGATCCTCCGTACTTGTAATTCAGCTTGGCATTGAGGGCGGTGGTCTCCTCAGAAAGCTGCTGAAATTGTTCCGCATCGAAAGCGGGCGGCGTCTTGACGATCGATTTCATCGCGGCTATGCGCTTGAGCGAACTGCGCAAGCGATCCTTGGGAAGTTTGCCATCGCGCGCCTGGCCCAGCAGGGAATGATAGCCACGGCGAATGATGTCGGGCCGCGCGCAGATCAGCATCATGTCGTTTCCGGCAAGAAACGCGCGCACGACCGCGGATTCGATCTCGCAATGCTTGGCGATGGCGCCCATCTCCAAATCGTCAGTCACCACCAGATGCTGATAGCCGAGTTCGTCGCGCAAAAGACTGGTAACGATGTTAGGACTGAGCGATGCCGGCGCCAGTAACCCGCCGGTCAAGCCCTTCGTGATGTCGATGTTAGGAAAGCCGCCGTGACTCACCATCACACAACGCACCCGATCATCCTTGCGTTGAAAAAGTTCTATGTAAGGCGCGAGGTCCTGGGCCACCAGATCGTCGTGAGTCAGACTAACCATCGGTATCTGCTCGTGTGAATCAACTTCGCCCGCGCCTATTCCGGGAAAGTGTTTGAGGCAGCCGACTATTCCAGTTTCCTGAAGCCCGCGCAAATAGACGGTTGTGTAGCCAAGCACTTCGCCGGGCGAGCGGCCAAACGAGCGCGAGTAAAGTCCATTAGAAAGCAGGTCGCGTTCGTCCGTCATGATTGACATGACTGGGGCGAAATTCATGTTGAAGCCCAGCAGTCGGAGCGCTTCGCCGGTGATTCGACCAAGCGCTCGGGCCCCGGCGAGGTCTCCGTGTTCGCGGATCGTTCTCGCTGAAGGCATGGGCGTAAAGATTTTTCGCAACCGATCGACGAGGCCGCCTTCCTGGTCCACTCCCAGCAGCGGCGGGGTCGGCAAAAGCTCGCGTACGCCGTCGAGTAAATCTCGCAACTGCTGCGGGCCGGCAACGTTGCGACCAAAAATGATTACACCGCCAGGCTGCACTTCCTCGATCAGGGCGCGCGTGTCCGCATCGAGCTCAGTGCCGGTAAGGCCGATATAGAAGAATTGTCCGATTTGCTGTTCGAGCGGGAGCGACAGGAAAGATTCCAATGACATATTAAAACGTGCGTGCCGCGCGGCAGCCTATTGGCGCCAGCGCCTGCTTATATAATTTCCGAAGCAAGATGAAACAACGGTTTACTATAAGATAAATTCAAAGCAGCGGCCAACGAAAAGTGAGTCAACAGCCATAGTTGTACGCGATCCTTATTTATCTTTGCTGCCTTACGTAGTATAAATCGGTTCATGCCCCGCGAAATTACTGACAAGGATGCGATTCTCTCCGGCTTGAAATCTCTCGAGCTTACTTCCGAGCTCTTCGTCGAAGTCAACGGGAAACTGAAGAACCAGGGCGATCTGGATGTCATCGTTGAAGGGAAGGTAAACGCAAGCGGCAAGAGAGTCGGGCCTTATGTGCGCTTACTTGCCTACGACAGCGGCGAGGCAATAATGCGGCAGGGCGAGTGGGGCGGGAACACTTTTTACCTTTCGGTAAGCGGAGCGCTTGACGTTTACATCGGAGAGCCGGGTGGCGAGCAGCGCAAAATCAGTCGCCTGCTGCCGGGCACGTGCTTTGGTGAGATGGCGGTGCTGGCCGGCGTCGAACGGAATGCAACTGTCATCGTGCCGAAGAATGAGACGGCGATCGTGCTCGAGGTTACACGGCCGGCGCTTCGTCTTCTGCGAAAGCTTCCGAAGTTTGGCCTCGTGCTTGACGAAACCTATCGCGCGCATGGTCTTGGTCGCGTGTTGGAAGACTTGACCGAGCATGGACGCACTGCCAATGAGGCGATCATTCGCAAGCTGCGCGAGATCGGCAAGTTCATGGTCTACGGCAAGCATCACGTGCTGTGTCAGGAGACCGAGCCTCTTCAGAATATCATTCTGATAAAGAGCGGTTGGATAAGACGAGTGCGCGGCGTGCCGCTTGATCCTGCGTCGACCGGCGTTGCCGTCGGCATGGGCCAGACAATCGGCGTGGATTTCCTGGGCGCGGGAAACTGTCTGGGACTTGAAGGCTTCGCGGAAAACGAAACCTGGAAATACAGCGCGTCGGCAATGGCCCGCACGGAGGTGCTGGAGATTCCCCTCGCGCCTTTGGCCGCCGATCCCAAACTGCGCGAGCAGATCGTGGCCGCCTTCGCCGCCTTCTCCACGGTGGACGATAGCCCGCCGTCCATCGAGGCAGTCGAAGACCTGCGCGCGATGGCTTCCGCCGAAGCTGAAATTACTACGGGCATCGTCGACGGTGCGAACCTGCTGGTGATGGACATGGACCTGTGCATCAGGTGCGGCAACTGCTCGCTTGCGTGTCACAAGGTCCATGGGCAATCGCGTCTGTTGCGGCGCGGAATCAGCATTACGCGACCGGTGACGATTGGTAGTGAGCGCACCCAGCATGTGCTTTCTCCGCAAGTGTGCATGCACTGCAAAGATCCGGAATGCCTGACGGGCTGTCCCACCGGATCGATATTCCGCGATCCGCGTGGCTACGTCGATATCGATCCGGCCACGTGCATTGGGTGTTTCGATTGCGCCACGCAATGTCCCTACGATGCGATCTCGATGGTGCCGAAGAATGGTGAGCCGGTAGTAACGTTCGACCTGATGGGAACCCTACGGAAAACATTTAGCCTGTCAACGCCGCCTGCCGCTCCGCTACAGTTAACGCCTGCCGACGATCTGGTTGCGATCAAATGTAATCTTTGCGAGCACACGCCGCTTAATCCGCAAGGCGCCGAGCGCCAGGCATATTCATGCGAAGAAAACTGTCCCACGGGCGCGCTGCTGCGTGTCGATCCCGTCAGATACTTCACTGAGGTCGATAAGATGCACGGTCTGATCTTCCGCGATCAGACGCAGGCTTTTGGCCGCAACATTCACAAGAGCGATCCGCTCGCGAAAGCTTTTCATGTTTCGGGCGTCGTCTTGATATTGCTCGCAACGGTTGCAATCGTTTGGGGATTGGCGGCACGCGGATTCGACGGCGTCCTCTGGGGAACGTGGTTGACGATGAGATGGGTAACCGGTCTCGTCGGCCTGTTTGGAATAGCGGCGGTGATGACGTATCCGCTGCGCAAACAAGTCTACCGCCGGCGCGCGGGTGCGCTGCGCTACTGGATGCTGATGCATGTTTACATCGGCGCGCTTGCCGGTTTGATCCTGATGTTGCACGCGGGCAGCCACACCGGCGGTCTGCTCACCACTTCGCTCTATATCGCGTTTGACGCAGTGATCGCCTCCGGGCTATTCGGCATCGCGTCGTACATTATGGCTCCGAGAATCCTGACCAGTATCGAAGGCGAACCTTTGTTGATTGAGGATCTGGTTGCGCGCCGCGCCGAACTCCGTCAAGAGTTTGATGAGATAACTAAGCAAAGCGAAGGGTGGCTGAAAGAAGAGATTGAGAAACAAGTCGCCAGGAAATTCTCGAGTTTCTCGTTTCTCATGCGACAGTTTATGCGTCGCGAGCAGCTTACCGCACTACTGGCCAACGCGCGCCGGGCATTTAAGGAACGACTGACGCGGCTAGCCACCAACGAGGAGCGCACGCTCTTGCTGCGTGCGGTGGAAACGGCGGTCACGTTGCGGCGCGTCGAGGCGCTGATTCAGTTGCACAAGCTGCTCAAGCTGTGGATTGCGCCTCATGTAATCTCGACGTCAGTGATGCTGGCGCTCATGGTTGTTCACGTTATTCAAGTCGTCTACTTTGCAGTGAAATAGATTTGTAAAGCAAGCTGTCAGCTTGCGACGACGCAAACTAACAGTTTGCTTTACATCATACGTAATCCGGATGCCTCAGGAAAACAAGTACATCATAATCCGGGAAGATCTGGTCCAGGATCCGGTGACGATCATTACCGACGGTCTACTGATCGGACGCTTGCAGGAGTCTGAGCTGCTTCTCAATCATCCTTCAGTATCCCGAGCACAAGCCGGAATCAAGCTGATCAAGGAAGACTATTTCCTGTTCGGCCTGCGCCCGTCGAATCCCGTCAAGCTCAACGGCAAGCCTGTCGAAGAGAACGAAGCACTTGCTCCCGGCGACGTGCTTGAAGTGGGACCGTTCCTGCTCGAAGTTGACCTGTCTGATAACGCACTGGTCCTCAAAGTTTCGCTGATAATCGGAACGGTGGTTGACACTGCGAATCTCAGTAGTCCGGAGCTCGGAACTGCGAAGCTTGAGCCACTGCCGCTGCCGGGAGAAAAAAAGGCGCATGCGAAAACGCGCGCCGCCCCGCTGCCGGGTGATAAGGCGCTCGATATTTTTTGGGACAAGCGCATTCGTGAAGCAGGGAAGATGGTGCGGCCTTCACCGCTGTTTCCCAAAACTGGAAGACGCGTCGGCAAGGCACAATTTAATTGGACACCCACAACCGATCTCAGATCGCATTGGCCGGTTTCGTTTATTCTGTGGGGCGCGATGGTCGTGGGCTTGCTTTCGGTGGCCGCGGCTTACTGGTACGCGAGCGCCTATGCGCCTGGTCCGGTTTCGCGCGTACACGCAAAGTCTGAGCTTAGTATCCTCCCTCCGATTGCAGTGAAAGCTAACGCCAATTCGTGCACCAACTGTCACTCATTTTCGGGCAGCATGGAGGCGAATTGTTCACGCTGTCACAACACTGCAGCTTTCGTGGCGACTATTATCGAACCGCACGCCGAGGCTGGAGTCGGTTGCGTTTCCTGTCATGCCGAGCATCGCGGAACGGAATTCAAAGCCGCCGAAGCTGCCCTCGCAACCTGCACTCAGTGCCACAACGATGCGAACAAAAACTTATACAACAGTCGCAAGGTCTCGACTCCGCATGGCGGAACCTTCGGCTACCCGGTGGCGAATGGCAAGTGGACCTGGAAGGGATTAAACGAAAGCGACTGGGCACTAAAGCAGATCGCAGTGCAGCGTTTGCCGGGAGACACGGAGGAAAAGTGGCGCAGCAAACAATTCCATGCGCTGCATGTGCAGCGCGTGCGGGCCGGCGGGTTGCCGGGAAATCCGGAAGGCGAGTTGTCGTGCTCGAGTTGCCACAAAAGCTTCAATCCAATCGATCGCGAGGCACCTCGTGCTACCTGCGGAACCTGTCACAACGGTCGACTGGAGTCGGGTACTAAGCGCGTGATAATCGCGAGAGATAAACCTGACTGCACCTCATGTCACGTTCAGCACGTCAAAGATAAACGCCACTGGAACCCAGCGTTGCTGGCGGCGAAAGCTGAATCCCCACTGTGAGCGAAGGCTTGGTTTTTTTGGGAGTGCGCCGATCTGTTAGCGCTTTGGTCGGCTGCGACCGGTCGCAGCTC
>DASYMB010000431.1:0-5003 GCA_036009285.1 Pyrinomonadaceae bacterium
TTACTACCAGCAGCGCAATTACCGGCCACGGAAGGCGCTGCCCTACGCAGAAGAGCTGTTGCTGGTGGATGAATTTGAAGAAGAAGAAGAGGTGGCAATCGCAAGTTGAGAGCTTCTCGCGCAAATACCAGGACCAGCTTACTGCTGCTCGCCGAAGCCGCGGTTGTTTTCGGCGCGATTGTAGGCGCGGTGTATTTGCGGCTGGGCATCGCAGACTCGCACGATGAGCTAATGTTGCGGCAGGGATTTCTGAAGGCGGCGCTCGCCACGCTCTTCTGCCTCGCAGCCTTTTACCTTTTCGATCTCTACGACTTCATCGTCATGCACGATCGGCGCGAGCTGGTACTGCGACTGGTCCAGGCGCTCGGTTTGGCGTGGGTAGCGTTGGCGCTGGCCTTCTATGCGTTTCCTCAGTTGATGCTGGGCCGCGGAATTTCGCTTATCGCACTGCCCCTGGCGCTCGGTCTGATGGTTAGTTGGCGAGTATCCATTCATTGGCTGCTCGGCCATCCTGACTTCGGCGAAAAGATTTTGATCGTGGGCTCGGGAAGCTTGGCGGTAGAAGTTGCGCGCGAGATGCTTGATCGCCCGGATGCCGGTTATCGCATCGCCGGTTTCATCGGCACCGATCCCGAACTGCTCGGCAAGAGTTTGATCAACCCGCGCGTGATTGGTCTCACTTCGGAGCTGGCCGAAGTTGTCAGGCGCGAAGGCATCGATCGCATCGTGGTTGCCATGAGCCAGAGGCGCGGACAATTGCCGACCAACGAATTGTTGCAGCTAAGTTTGGCCGGCACAGTGAACATCGAAGAGGGCGCATCATTCTACGAACGCGTTACCGGTCGGGTGTCGCTAAACATGATCAGGCCGTCGTGGCTAATCTTTTCCAGCCGCGGCAGACAGGCGCGAATTTCAGGAATAACTCGCAACATTGTGCACCGCATAGTGGCCTTGATTGGCGCGCTATGCTCGTTGCCGATCGCAATCGGCACCGCCATTCTGATCAAGCTCGATTCCCGCGGGCCGATTCTCTACCGGCAGGAACGCGTAGGGAAAAACGGCAGCACGTTTACGGTAATGAAGTTTCGCTCGATGCGTACTGACGCCGAGAAGGCGGGTCCGGTGTGGGCCAGCGCTGATGACGACCGCACCACTCGCGTCGGGCGAATCATCCGCAAAACCCGTATCGATGAAATCCCGCAGTTCTGGAATATCCTGCGCGGCGAAATGGATTTCGTTGGACCTCGTCCTGAGCGTCCCCACTTCGTTTCGCAGTTAGCGGAAGAAATTCCGTACTACGAACAACGCCATTTGATCGCGCCCGGGCTAACGGGCTGGGCGCAGATCAAATATCCCTACGGAGCTTCGATCGAAGATGCGCGGCAGAAGCTTCAATACGATCTCTACTACATCAAAAATCAGAGCCTGATGCTCGACGCGATAATTTTGTTTGAAACGATAAAGATCATTCTCTTCGGCCGCGGCCGTTAACAGAAAGTCCAGGCAAAAGCCCGATTGTTAGGAAGCGCTCGGAGAGTTACCAAGCAGAAGCCCGACCGTTAGGAAGGGCTGGGAGAACTCGGTTTAAGTCCTCGGAGGTTGCGATGAAAACAGTTAACAAATTCTTCGCGGTGTTAATAGCCGCCGCGATTATGGTCTCCTCAAGCGTTGTCTTTGCCCAAACGCCCGACAGCACCGGCAACAAAACGCGTCAAAGATTTGCCACGAAGACTGAACCGCAGGACGCCACCGCCAAAACTGCAAAGCGCGCCGATGATGGAATGGCGACGAAAGACGAAGCACCGGCGAGCGACTCAGGCACAAAAAACCTCGAGAGTGTTTTGTTAGCTGACCCGGCTGATTCGAAGAAAGCCGGTAATGACGGCACTTCTATTACTGAAGATGCGCAGGCGAACCGTCACGAGCAGGCTTCGGAAGAAGCAGCCGTGGTTCCTTACTACAACAACTTTTTCAACACCTATCGGCTGGGACCGGAAGACATCGTTTCAGTCAACGTATTCGGACAGGATCGTTATTCGAGATCGGGGATCATCATTCCTCCGAGCGGCCGCATCTCTCTCGCGCTCATTCCCGGCGGAATTTTTGTGAATGGCAAGACGGTAGACGAGGTGTCCGAGACGATTAAGAAGCGTTACGACGAATACATCATCGATCCGCAGGTCACCGTTTCGCTCGATAAGGCCTCGTCGTATCGTTACAGCGTTATTGGCGACGTGGGCCAACCGGGCATTCGTATGATGAGCCATCGCATGACGGTGACCGAAGCCATTGGTGAAGCGGGCGGCGTTCTGTCTACAGGCGATAGAAGCAAGGTCGTCGTGCTGCGACGTCAGGCCGACGGGAACCTAACACCGATTGCGGTGAACATCAGTGCAATTTACAAAGGTAAGGCTCCGGATATTACTTACCTTGTACCGGGCGATCAGGTAATCGTCCCCGGCAACAGGTTGAAGAGCTTCCAAAAGATCATGACTTTCTTTCCGATTCTCAGTTTCGCCCGGATCTTTACCGGTGGACTGCTGCCGTAAGAAATCAGGAGCAGACGGCGCGAGATTTAGTAGGAGCAGACGGCAGGAGCAGTCGGCAGGAGGATTTAATTGATTAGTCTAAGAGTACCGAGAAAGAATACTCGCAGTTCAGTCCGGCCGACTCCAGTCTGCCGTCTGCTCCTTCTGCTTCTTCTCGCTCACTGCTCACTGCTCACTGTCTTCGCCGGTTCCTGGACCAGACAACGCACTAACTCTCTCGCCTGGCTGCACGCAATATACTTTTCGGATCGCGATCATGGCTGGGCCGTCGGCAGCCGCGGCACCTTGCTCGCAACTAACGACGGTGGCAGAACCTGGCAAGCGAAACCACAACCGACCGAAGACGCGATTCGCGATATTTATTTTGCCGATGAACAAAACGGCTGGCTCGCCTGTGAGCGAAACATCTACGAGCTTCGCTCAAACGACGAGCCGCGCGCTTATTTCATGAAGACCAGCGACGGCGGCGCACACTGGAAGCGTGTAAACCTGCGCGGCGCAAACGTGGATACGCGGTTGCTGCGTGCGATCTTTAGCAGCGGCGGGCGCGGTTGGGCTTTCGGCGAAGGCGGCGCGATCTATACAACGCGCGACTCAGGCGCCAGTTGGATCAAGTTGCAAGCACCAACGCGCTATCTGCTTCTCGGTGGCACCTTCATTGATGAAAACAACGGCTGGCTGGTCGGCGCCGGCGCAACGATTTTGCAAACGTCGGATGGCGGCGAGACCTGGCATCAGGGTCGACTGCCAACGCCCGCGAATGTGCGATTCAACTCCGCCTCGTTCGTAGATAGCGTCCGCGGTTGGGCAGTCGGCAGCGGTGGAGCGATCTATAGCACTCAAAACAGCGGACGCAATTGGCAACCACAAATCTCCGGCGTGACGGCTGACTTGCTGGATGTGAAATTCGTTGATGCGGCGGAAGGCTGGGCGGTTGGTGCTGAAGGAACCGTCTTACATACCAACGACGGCGGCCTGCATTGGATGAGCGAACGCAGCGCCACACCTCATGCCCTCGAGCGGACATTTTTCATTGACCGTTCGCACGGCTGGGCCGTTGGCTTTGGCGGAACGATAATTTCGTTTGACTCGTCCGACCGCGCGGAAGCACCGCGGCTGCGGCGATAACCTACTCTCGCCGGTGATCTCCTCTACTAAGACTCCGAAGTACCGACCACACAAAAACTTTTGCATTCAGCGCCAAGGGCGCGAAATGTAAAAGCCTGGGGCATCGCCCCAGGAAAAGATATCTTCATCACTGAAGCGCTGAAGGCGCGGAATATTTCCGAAAGTGAGAGGAAGATATGCCCCAATCGTTGTCGTCCATTCTTGTCCATCTTGTTTTCAGCACGAAGAATCGCGAACCGTTCATAACAACTGCAATCGAACGGGAGCTACATCCCTACATGGCCGAGATCTTCCGAGCACTAGAGTCTCCTTCACTTGCGATCGATGGCACATCGGATCACTTACACATTCTATTCTCACTCAGTCGAGTAATTAAGATCGCGGATCTTGTTGAAGAAGTTAAGACGGAAACATCAAAGTGGATTAAGACAAAAGGTCCGGACTTTAGAAACTTTCATTGGCAGGCAGGCTATGGCGCCTTCTCAACTGGACAATCACAAGTCCCCATACTAAAGCGTTACATTGCAAGACAGAAACTTCACCATCAGCGAGTGACGTTCCAGGATGAGTATCGCAAGTTTCTCAAAACCTACGGCATAGATTATGACGAACGATATGTATGGGATTGAATGGATGCCGCGCCTTCAGCGCTCGGGTTCTATGCTGCTGTGATGGGTCGTCTAGGCTGCGTAAGACATCTGGGTCTCAGCGCCAAAGGCGCGAAATGTAATAGGCTGGGCCATCGGCCCAGATCGGATTAATTGCAGGTCTTAGCGCTGAAAGCGCGAAATGATGTTAGAGGCATGTGACTCACTGCTATTTTCAGTCGACACTTTCTATTTCGCGCCTTCAGCACTTCCAGCATTCGTGGACCCTAACCGGGGGCGTTGCCCCAGGCTATTACATTTCGCGCCGTTAGCGCTTCGGAAACAGCGGCTGCGCCGTTGGACCTTCGGACACAACTACTGTTGCTGTTTTTTGCCTTCTTCTTGCTCCATCTGTTTCCGCTCCGGCCGCAGGTGCGGAAACAGAATCACATCACGGATGGATTGCTTGTTCGTGAGTAACATGGTGAAGCGATCGATACCTATGCCGATGCCGGCGGCGGGTGGCATGCCATACGAAAGCGCGCGGATGTAGTCTTCGTCCATCACCATCGCTTCCTCATCGCCGCGTTCGCGCTGCGACACCTGATCCACAAAACGCCGATACTGCTCCGCCGGATCGTTCAATTCGGAAAAGCCGTTGGCGCACTCCATGCCCGCGATGAATAGTTCGAACCGCTCGGCCACAGATGGATCCGACGGCGATGCTTTCGATAGCGGC
>DASYMB010000432.1:0-5621 GCA_036009285.1 Pyrinomonadaceae bacterium
CGAGATGTTTATAGCTTGGCGGTCCTTTCTTTACTCGGCGCTCCGTGGGACCGCCATCGCTAAGGCATGCCCGAGCGAAGGGTGGGTTCGCTCCTAACGGAGCGAGATATTTGAGTGCACTCGAGCTATAAACATCTCGCTCCGCTGGAGCGAAAAAGAATTCAACTGTTGCAGTTGTAAGTTGAATCCACCAATGAAAAATGACAAATGGAAAATCTCTTCCTTCTTGCGGATGTCTGAGCCTGCTGCGTCAGTGCGCGGCATCCGCGGGCGCTGCTTCCGCCTCTTCCTTCTTCGCCCGCCACATGCCGGCGATCTGATTGGCCTCGGCGAGCGTCATGTTGTCGTAAATGTCGGCGTTATTCTTAATGACTCCATCTTCGAGTTCACACACTTCCCAATCCGGCGCTTCCGGATCGGTGCCCGCGCGTCCAGGCTTGACGCGCACGTCAAATGAAATCACCGGGGCTTTGTTTTCGTTTTCCATCAATCAATTCCTTTACAGTTTTTTCTGATCGTCTGAGCGAAGCAAATCTATCATAACTTCGCAGTTGAGGTCTTTCATCTGGGAGCGCAGGCATCTTGCCTGCAGCAACGTTCGTGGCCACGTAGCAGCAGACAAGATGTCTGCGCTCCCAGCGGAGTGTCTTCGCTTCGGCTGAGGCAAGCGGCTGAGCGCCAACGTCGTCAAAGTGTTTTGCGAATTCCGACAGCGTCGGGTAGCATGGCGCGCGGAATCACAACCTGAATCCGACTAACTAAGCAAACCCATGTGTACGGATAGAAGAGATTTCTTGCGGCAGTCTGCGGGCTTTGCAGGGGCAGCGCTACTGGGAAACGCGACGACTGCCTTTGGAGCTAACGCAGAAATCGCGAGCGCGGATCCGTTTCAACAACGCGACCTGCCGGAAGCGGTCCGCAAGCTGCGAAAGATGACCGACGGCATCGTACTCATCTCCCTCGACGAGCGTCGTGCCAGAATCGAGAAGGCCCGGCGCCTGATGCGTGAACATAAGATCGATGCCATCTATATCGAACCCGGCCCGAGCATGTTTTATTACACCGGCATGCGCTGGGGCACGAGCGAGCGCATGTTTGCCACAGTGATTCCCGCGCGTGGCGAGATTGCCTGGGTGTGTCCGAAGTTTGAGGAAGAGCGCGCGCGCGAGTTGATCACGATGGGCAAAGATATTCGCACCTGGGAAGAGGACGAGAGTCCTTACCAGCGCGTCGCCGAGATCTTTCGTGACCGCGGACTGCGTAGCGGCCGGGTCGGCATTGAAGAACGGGTGCGGTTTTTTCTTTACGACGGCATTCGCAAAGCCGCACCCGGGTTGCAATTTGTTAGTGCGACACCAATCACGGCGGGCGGCCGCATGTTCAAATCATCCGCGGAGATCGCGCTGATGCAACGTGCGAACGATATGACGATAGTCGCTTACCGCGCGACGATCGACAGCGCACGCGAAGGTATGACGCAGGATGAGTTTGCGGCAAACTGCGCGGCGGCGTTTCGCGCGCTGGGAGTGCAGGGCGGAATTTTTTGCAGCTTTGGTAAATATACGGCTTTCCCACACGGTAGTAGCACACCGCAAAAACTGAAAGAGGGCGACGTAGTGTTGATGGACGGCGGCTGCGGGGTTGAAGGATATCAATCAGACATCACGCGCACGTTCGTTTTTGGGAAACCGACGCAGCGTCAACGCGATATCTGGAACCTCGAACGCAGATCGCAGGATGCAGGTTTTGCGGCGGCGAAAATTGGCGCGCCGTGTGAAGCAGTGGATGCCGCTGCGCGCAAGGTGATCACGGATGCAGGCTTTGGTCCGGATTACAGAGTACCCGGCCTGCCCCATCGCACCGGACACGGCATCGGCCTCGATGGTCATGAATGGACAAACTTCGTGCGCGGGAATAAGAGGCCGATTCAGCCCGGCATGTGCTTCAGTGATGAACCCACGATCGTAATCTATGGTGAGTTTGGCATTCGCCTGGAGGATTGTCTGTACATCACCGAACAAGGTCCGAAGTTTTTCACCGCGCAAAGCCCGTCGATTGAAGAACCCTTTGGTTGATTTGTCAGAACCCGAAGCGGTAGCGAGGGGTGTCCTGATCCGGAAGAAGAGAGCTAAACATGACTGAGATTTGTTCACACCTTAATCAGATTCGCCCGGTAACACCGAGCGCCGATGGTTGCGAAGACTGTCTGCGAATCGGCGGCGTTTGGGTGCACCTGCGTCTTTGCCTGACTTGCGGCCACGTCGGCTGTTGCGACTCTTCACCCAACAAACATGCAACGCGACACTTCCGCGCGAGCGGTCATCCCATCATCAAGTCGTTTCAACCCGGCGAGGAATGGGGCTGGTGCTATGTCGACGAGATCATGTTTGACCAGTTGTAGGGCGAATTCAGAATCCACGCTCAAAGGTTTTGAAGTCTTCTTCGAGTTGCCACTGAAGCTTTGCTTTTCCGCTGCTCGTGATGTATTGCCGGCAAGCTATTGAGCTGACCTGCATTCGAGCAAGGTCCTGAGCGCACTGCGCTACCGGCACAAACTTATCCTCTCTTCCGTCGTCGCTCCATAAGCTCGCGCCCGCTATGAACGCATACCGCAGACTGTTGCGCGCCATCGTTTTGAGTGGAACATATCCCAGTCTCTGTTCCTGGGCAGCTTTCAAAAACTCCCGCGAGATTTCCGAACGCGAAACGCCCTCGTCATCCGTGGCCAGCGCGACGGGTACACCATACTGCAAATAAGTTGCGAGCGGATGTTGCGAGCCGCTGATCCCGAGAATCAAATCATTGCTCGAGAGACAGATTTCCACCATCACGTTGCGCCGGGCCATCTCTTGCAACAGCTCGTAAGGGCGATCTTCATGCATGATGTCGACGCCGTGGCCGATCCGATCTGCGCGCGCGGTCATCATTGATTCGCGTACGTGAAACGTCAAACCATCAGGCGGCACCAGACCGGGCGCGAGCTCGCCGGCGTGCAAAGTTAGACGGGCCTGCGGATACAACGGCCGCAGCGAGTTCAACATCTGCATGTGGACCGAAAAATTTTGCATCGATGCCAGGCCGTCTTCGCCCTGTACTAAATTCAAGCCCACGACTTTTGAATTCGGATCGTTTGCCAACGCGAAGCCAGTCACCATCTGCGCGAAGACCGCACCGAGCGAACTGCCGCGCGAGACCTGGGCGATATAGCGAATCGTCACCGCGCAGCCCGCATCCGCTTGCGGAGTGTCGCACCGGAGCAGTTGGTTCTTTTGCACTTCAGCCTCCTGCAGATTTTTGATCCCAGTTGCTGCCGCATTGGCAATGCCGTTTGCTTTCAGTTTGTTTAGTGTGCTTTCCGCATTGCCGTCCCACCCAATCTTTTCTCCGATCTGCGTGGACAACACTCCAGTCGGAACGCCATCCGGCGTGAGCATCAATTCCAGATAGAGCACATGCCCGCGGGCCGCGCGCGACACCGCCTCAGCGATCATCCGGCCTGTCTGGTTGTAAGTTGCCGGACCAAATTTAACAAACGCGTCGAAGAAATGATCGTGCCCGCTCTGTCCGGAGAGCTGCCAATTGCGCATCGACCAGGCGTCGATCATCTGCCGGTAAAGCACGGAATTTGTGAGCGCGGCGCTGGCTGGAGATTGGTCGGATTTAGGATCGCAGCTTGATTTAGCCGGCGGTACCGATAGCGTCATCGTCTGATTGTTTACACACAAACCATTCTCGGCTGCCCACTGAATATACGACTCGGCATAGATCGATCCGGAAAGATGATTGTGTAGATCCGCCCCTTTAGGCATCTCGAGCAGAAAAGCCCATTGTTGTGGCGGCGATTTACGCAGCGTCTCAAAATGGCGCGCCGTTCGCTGTTCTGCCGATGCAGTCCGTGATGCTCCTGTTGCCGTTTGTGCACTAACTGATTGAGCAGCCAACGCGAGGCAACAAATCAGAGCCAGCACGGTGGTGCCGACTAAGTTTGTGAGCGGTAATCTTGTGGAGAGTACTCTGCGCATCTGCTTTAGCTCCTGTTCTGATAAGTCGGGACGTTAAGATCAGAGATTAGGGTTGGAGATCCGCAACCCTTTCAATGTGCGACCGATCCAATCTGCTTTCTGCCGTCTGGCTTTTCTGATCCGCGTTTATCTGCGTTCATCCGCGGCCAGTTTTCTTCATCTCTTCGAAGTTCAACTCAGCAGCGATTCTGATGTCGGCCTTCAAGACCTTCTCCATCTGTTTTAGTGCGTACTGATTTTCTTCCTCGCTCTCGGACACCACGCAGTCGGCCGGAATAAAAAGTTGAAAGTCGCGCATGTAAGCGTCGTTGGCGGTGAAGAGAACGCAGTTGTTGCCCGCGATGCCGGCAAGTATCAGGCTGCGAGAGCCGATGTGTTCGAGTAACAGTTCCAGACTGGTGGAATAGAAACCGGAATGCTTGGGTTTCAAAACGAAGTAATCTTCTTCGTCCGGCAACACTAGTTTCGCAAAAGGTTCACCGCGCACGCCGTCCTCGAGACAATGAGCGACAATCTTGTTTAGATCGGATCGCCACTTACCAAAATTATCGTTGACGTAAATAACCGGGACGCCGGCTCGCTTCGCCCGTGATTTGAGTTTCGCAATCTGTTTACCGACGGGAATAGCGAGCTTCAGCAACCGCTCGCCGTTTTCAAACTCAAAATCGTTTACGACGTCAATCAACAATAATGCTGCGCCCGCTGCGTCGGGGGCGTTCCCGTGCAGGTCCTTGCTCTTGACTGGCATGTGTTGGCTCGCTCCGTTTTGGTTGACTACCGTACATTCCCGAGCTTAGGTCGTTCAGTTGTGATTCGACCTGGTGCTGGTTTTGTTGAATGAAGAACCTGGCAACCCTAGTGCCACGATAACTTTTTGGAGTGCGGTGACCTGTCACCGCTTTGGTCGGCTGCGTCCTGTCGCAGCCTTTGTAGACTTCAGTCAACCGCATGAACGGCGTCAAGCCGCCTAAGGCAAAAGCGGTGACAGGTCGCCGCACTCCAAATCAAAAGGCCCAGCGTCCCCAGGCGAATATGCTGGCGAAGAAAGACAGATACAGGATTGACCAGACCGTGATCACAGCCAGCCAAACTCGCCGAGACGCAAGCATGGCAAAAAGAATGTAGATCGGAAACATCGTCAGCGTGTAGCGCGGCACGCTCAGCACAAAACTTACAGACACAAACAGCAGCCAGTTGCCCGTCATCCAGACACTGTACGCCGGTCTCAACTTGATCCAACTCACGATCGTGCAAACAAGCCCGAGCGCGATGAACAGGACCTCTTGCATGCCGATCATTTCCGCTTCTGCAGGCGCGCGACTGAGAGAGCCAAGCGCATTATCGATGCCGGCCCAGGGCGTAGACAGCGACTTGCTAAAAAACTGTTTCATGAGCGTAGTGAAAGCAAAGGGATCGCCCGTCACATATTTGTTAAGCAACAGATACACGCCGAAGCCCAGACCAGCGATAGGGATCCAAAGCCACTGCCACTGCCAACGTCGCGTGGCCCAGTATTGATGGGCCGCTTCGGCGGTCAGCACCGGCAGCAATATCAGGCCGTTCGCGCGCGTCATGCAGGCGAGAGCGCCAATTACTCCG
>DASYMB010000433.1:0-10034 GCA_036009285.1 Pyrinomonadaceae bacterium
TTGCAGGCGCCGGCGATGAAAGGCTAACCGAGAAAGTGAACAACTTAGTTCCCGCGTTGCCTTCGCTCAAGCTCACATCATTAAGACTAAGCGACGGGAGATCGTCGTTTTGAATTGTGCCCACGCCCTGACCATCTGTAACGGTTGCCCCTGAAGCGTTGGTGACATTAACCAGGAAGGTTTCGTCGGCTTCGACGATGGCATCGCCGTTCACAGTTACATCAAACGAGTAATTCTGTTGGCCGGCGGGAATTATCTGGCCCGTCAAACTTCGCGCCACATAATCGCTGTTAGCGGTGGTGGCACTACCGTTCTGCGTCGCGATGTCAAAGCTAACATCCGCGGAAGTCGGCGCTGACAAACTTACAGTAAAGGTAAAGAGCTTCGTTCCGGCGTTGCCTTCCGTCAGAGTCACGTCGTTGATGATGAGGTTAGAGGGCGTGCCGGCCACGCAATTATTGAATGGCGCGCTGGTGTTGCGCGGGAAAGGTGCATGGACGAAGAAGTCGGCGGCGTTCTCGTTTGTATCGACGCATCCACCGTTCCTGCGGTAATCAGCCGTCGTGTTACTCGGCGCGGGCGCGCGACCGGAGCCTTCAAAACAATCGGCGGTAGTTCCGTAGCCAACAAAATCAGCAACGCTTGCAGCCAAAGGGCAACCGCTGCCGGATAGAGCAGTGGTGCCGGCAACGAGCGCAACCTTGCCGGCAGTCGCCGCCATCGCGATGCTGCCCGTTGCGTCGGGAGTCGGCAGCGGTGATCCGTTTGCACCGCCGCTCGAAAGCTGCGCCAGGAAATATTGTCCGGGCGCGATCGTTCCCGAAGTCAGGTCGACTTTGCTTGATCCGAAACTCGAAGTGGCGCCCGCGTATTGAATTGAATAAGGCGTCGTGGCGAAACTAACGGTAGTCGTTCCGCGATTGAAAATCTCGACAAAGTCATTCGTGTATTGCGCGCCGGCGTTTCCGCCTCCGGCATAGAGTTGGCTGATAACCAGTACGGCGCCGTCGTCGTTCTGAATCGTTCCCTGGCCTTGCCCGTCCGCGACGCTCGCACCCGAAGCGTTAGTCACGTTTACGAAGAAGGTTTCATTCGCTTCGACCAACGTGTCGCTGTTCACCGTGACAGCAAACGTGTAGCTGGTGTTACCTGCGGTGATCGTTTGTCCGGTGAGACTCTTCGCAACGTAGTCGTTATCCTCCGTCGCCGGATTGTGATCCTGCGCGGTGCCGTCAGCGGTAGCGATGTCAAACGTGATGCCGCCGGTTGGCGCGGGCAATGAAGATGTAATTGTGAACGTGAAAACGGTTGTGCCGCTGTTTCCTTCGGCAGCCGAGACATCGTCAATGCTGAGCGTCGGACTATCGTCGTTCTGGATTGTTCCCAGTCCCTGGCCGTCGGTGACAGTTGCTCCGGACACATTATTAACGTTAACGAAAAACGTCTCGTTTGCTTCGACGATCGCGTCCCCGTTCACCGCGACGGTGAATTGATAAGTTTGATTGCCGGCAGCGATCGTTTGTGAAGTCAGACTCTTCGCCAGGTAGTCGTTATCCGCAACCGTCGCCGTGTTGTCTGCCGTTGAGATGTCAAACGTGACGCCTCCAGTGGGTGCGGGCGCGGAGAGGCTGACGGTGAAAGTGAAGGTGGTGGCACCGGTACTACCTTCGTTCAACGAGACATCGTTGATTGTAAGTGTGGGTGCGGGCGTAACGATCACGCAGACGTTTGCGCCATCAGGTGTGGGCGCGAACTGATTGTAGGTGGACGTATTGCGTGGGCCACCGGATCCGTTTGAACATCGCTGGTTTGAGTTGGATGTGCCGTTGCCTCCAGTGTCTTCGTTAACTTGTGGCTGGCCGGAATTCAGCAACACCAACAACCCCGGATCGTCCGCGTCGTTAGTATCGTAAACAAGCGCATCGATCAGATTCGCCGTGGTGACTGAAGTGCCGTTAGGAAAGTCGGAAGCGCTGCCAACGTAAATCGCAACCGCGTCCGGTCCGTTTTGCATCATGCCATCGGTGAATATCAGATCGACTCCGGAAACCGCGGCGTTGCCGAGCGTGAAGTAACCGTTGGCATTCGTGCTGAGGCCGTCGAGATCGAAAGCAGCGTAGGACTTGTCGTCACCGCCGTTGTAGAAGACTACGACCAGCCCGGTCAGCGACGTGTTGCCCGTGCCGCCATCGTAGACCTCGACAAACTCTCCGGTATCGGTTCCGGCCTGATCGGAATCAACTTCGTTAATAACAACGTTCGGGGGCGCGAGAGGATTGACTGTCAACACGGCCGGCGCAGACTGCACGCCGCGTCCGGTAGCGCGAATTTCTGTCGAGCCCGCGGTTTGGCCGGTTGCCAAACCGTTCTGATCGATCGTCGCTACGCTTGTATTGCTCGATTGCCAGGTGAAGATAACGCCGGGCACTTCGTTGTTACTCGCATCAAACGCGCGCGCGGTGAACTGCTGCTGCGCACCGGCGTTGATGGTTGCCGACGATGGCGAAACTTCAACGCGAGCGATAGCAGGCGTACAGGAACTAAAGGGCGCGCCGTTTAGTTGGGTGCCCGGACTGAACGCGCGCGCGCCGCCGCTCGCAGCCAAATGCTGCGCGAAGTTTCCGGTGATATCGGGCGAGCGTGTGAGCGATTGGTTGTTATCGGCGTGGAGTCCGGTTGAGCCGCCATACGATACCACGTTAACAATAGTGCCGGCTGCATCCTGGACCGTGATAGCGCCGCCGCCGTTAACCAACGACAGTCCACCCGAAGACGCTTTGATAACTTGCGAACCGCCAAAAGCAGCATCGTTGGGGTTGGGAGTGCCGCCGCCAAAAACTACCACGGCGCTGCAGGCCCGCAGAATCGTACCCGCCGCGAAAACGTGACGAAGCGTATCCGAGCCGCTACCCCGCGTAAGAATTCGATAACCACTGACATCGATGTCGTGAGTGGTGGTATTCACTAACTCGATGAATTCATCGTCCTGAGCGTCGCGAGTGCCGTCGCGATTAGCATCTCCCGCCGTGCCGTCAGGAGGGTCGGCAAGAAACTCATTTATCATCACGTCGCGGCGTCCGTCTCCGCTGAACTCAACCGTGACGGGATTGCTGTCGCGCCCATCCGCGCGAATCACCAGTTCAACTTTACCAACGCCGCGCAAATCAGCAGGCACCGCAACATGAACTTCGTCGAGCCCCGGCATCGTTGGGGAATGAACGATCGATTCGAGCGTTAATGCCCGGCTGCCGGCTGTTACCGAAACGGCCACACCTCTGCGTACGCCGGTTGAGAAAATAATCAAACGCAAGTTTCCACCGCTCGGATCAAAAGGACCGGGCTGAAGCGTGTCGGCGTTGAGGATCATTCCATCGCCCAGCCCGTCACCGCTATTCGTGAAAACGCCGGGAGCGGCGTTAAGCACCGTTACGTTTCCGCGACTCTGGAAACCGTCCGAATTAGTTACGACGACCTCGGCGCTGCCGAGCACGGTTGTGGCCGGCACATGGAAATGCACTTCGGTTGGCGAAACAAAAAAGATTTGCGCGGGCTGACCGTTGACCGTGACCGTGGTTCCGGCGACGAGGAAAGGAAAACTGCCGTCGGCCTGGCGCTGAGATTGTTCAGTCCTGAAAGCGAGCGAGCTGCCGAGAGCGACTGCGATGCTATCGGGCGCTACCGCTTTGATTGACGACGGCTCATGACCAAACGAGGCGCGGTTCAGAATTGTAAGAATGCCGGCAGCAGGGCGTGGTGATGTTCCAGTGATGTAAATTTCAGAGTTGTTGTTAAAAATATCTTTCGACACCGGCCCTGAAAGCAGGCGCGGAAAATTAAACGCGATTACAGAACCGTCGTCGTTCATCGAGGAAACGACGTCCGCGGTCGCGCCCGACGAGTTCACATTGGTAACGCGCCCGAACGTTCCCGACGGTACGTCGTAAGTGTAGAGTTCCACGCTCGTGTCGGAATTGCTGCCCATGCCGGCAACGCTGCGGCGGGTGGCGAAAGCGATGCGCGAACCGTCGCCGCTGATTGTGGGATGAAGCGGAACGTCGGTCGCGCGCGAACCAAGCGTAGTAATCTGGCGCGGTGTATTGCTGTTGCGGCCGTCGAATAAAAACACCTGGGTCGTATTGGTCGCTGTTTGCGCCGACCACACCACGCGCAAGCCGTCGTCGCTGATGGCCCGTCCGTAGGTGAGCGCGAGTGCTGGCGCTTGGGTTGTGAGCAAACCGATGACAAAGAGGGTCTGGCGATTTTGTCTCACCAGATCGCGATTGCTGCCTGGGGTTTGTCCGGTATCACGAATGTAGACGAGCGTGGTTCCGTCGCCGCTGATTTTGGGATCAGTGAAGCCGACAATGCCCGACGAGTTGGTGGCCTGGGTGAAACTGGCAGCGATCGTATCGTAAACAAAAATCTCGAGATTGCCGTCGCCGTTCAGACCGGCCAGGTTTCGATTGGAAGAGAATGCGATGTATCGGCCGTCGTCGGAAATCGACGGTGAGAAGTTTCCATTAGTGATGCGATTGCTGATGTCGCCGGGTGAAGTGTTCGTAATCTGGATCAGCTTCGCGCCGTCATAAAGAAAGATTTCGGAGTTTGCATCGTTGTTGGTCCCGAGTGGGTTGTCCTTGGACGCAAAAGCGATGCGAGATCCGTCCTGGGATATCGCGGGAGCGGGAGCACGGGTCGCGCCCATCTGCAGGAAGGTGGCCGGATCGACCGAGACGTTAGCGCGAATCGCTCGAAAACTTTCGCTGCCGCCGGCGCCGGCGATATCTTCGGTCGACTCGAAGCCGACGATGCGCCCATCGCCGCTGATCGTCGGGTTAATACTGATTCCTTCTTCGGCTGTGTTGGTAACGCGTCGCAGCGGCGACTGCATTCGCGCGCTCTCGAATGCCAGCGCGCAGAGCACAGCGACGGTGAACAGTAAGAAGAAGAATCTTCTATGGCGAAGCATTAAGTAGACCCTGACGGTTTGGCGCGGCAGCAAATTTGATTAGCGAGTTTGTCAGCTATTACGAATGAAGCCGAAGCCGGCGTTCTTTGCAGAATGATAAATGGCAGGTCTGCTAGAATGAAACGCCGAGAAATATCTGGAATGTAATCGTTCGCGTACCGGAGACGCACGGATTCTACCGTTTTATTTAGGAAAGAGAAACTTCAAACCTTCGAAGTACACGCTCCAGCTCCAGAGGAGCCGAATGTTTATAGATAGCGAATTACACCCAGAAACAGGAGCTCCAGCGGAGCGAAATGTATAAGCTGATCCACCTCAGCAACATTCCGCTCTTCCGGAGCTGCGAAAACTCTCCGGGAGCTAATGACTATAAACATCTCGTCCCGCCGGGACTGTTGGTGATACTGAGAAACTTTGCCAGAAAGCAAGAACTTGCGGAGACGGCCGCGTTAAGAGAGGGTGACGGATGAAAATTCTGATTAGCGGATCACATGGGCTGGTGGGAACGGCCCTGATCAAATCATTGACGGCGGCTGGTCATGAAGTTTTTCGTCTGGTCAGGTATTCACCGACTTCACCGGTCGAAATTGAATGGAGCCCCGACCGCTACAGCATTGCTCTATCGCGGATTGAAGGTTTCGATGCGGTTGTGAACCTGGCCGGTGAAAGTATTGCCGAAGGAAGATGGACTGACGAGAAGAAACAACGCATCCGCGAGAGTCGCGTAAAAGGCACAAGGCTGCTCGGCGACGCCCTCGCTAACCTGACAAATTCGCCAAAGACTTTTATTTGCGCCTCAGCGATCGGCTACTACGGAAACCGCGGCGACGAGATTCTTACCGAGAGCAGCTCGCCGGGAAACAATTTCCTCGCGCAGGTGTGCGTCGAATGGGAAGCAGCAACGGCGTTAGCGAGGGAGAAGGGAATTCGCGTCGTGAATACACGCCTCGGAGTTGTTCTCGATCCAAACGGCGGCGCGCTGGCCAAAATGTTACCGCCGTTCCGGATGGGGATCGGCGGAAGAATTGGCAGCGGTAAACAATGGATGAGCTGGATAGCACTCGATGATGTCGTCGGCGCGATTGAGCTTGCGCTAACGAGTCAAACACTCAGTGGTCCAGTAAATTTCGTAGCGCCTAATCCGGTTATGAATGCAGAGTTCACGAAGACGCTTGGTAAGGTCCTCTCGCGTCCCACGATTTTTCCGATTCCGGCTTTCGGTGTGCGGCTGGCATTTGGCGAGATGGCCGATGCGCTGTTGTTGTCGAGCCAGCGGGTTGCGCCTGAGCGGTTGCAGGCAGCAGCTTATCAGTTCAAGCATTCGCAGCTCGACAACGCGCTGCGAGATGTCTTAAAGAAGCCGTCTAGCTGATCGGCAACCAGTGGTAAAGCAAACTGTTAGTTTGCGTTGGTGGGATAGCTCTCAAGCTGAATGGTGACGAATCATCGCAAACTAACAGTTTGCTTTACGATGGCAGGGAGGTTTTCAGTGTGGCAGTGGCCGGTGCGCCGAAGCCTTCGAGCACATCGAAAACTTCCAGCGCATACTTCACGTTGCCAAAAGGCGCGGACACCTGCACACCGTGAATCACATCACGCACTTCCAACAACGACTCGCGCGCAATCTTCAACCCTTCATCGCGTCCGGCTTCTTTGCTGACGAGCGACGCGGCGCGCATACGCTCCATGATCGAGGGGGTAACGCGCACGCCCGGGACCTCGTTGTGTAGAAACTCTGCGTTGCGATACGAAACGAGCGGCCAAATGCCGGCGACGATCGGGATCTTCACGTGCTCGATGCGTTTGATGAAGTCGCGCAGTTGATCGGTATCAAACACGGGTTGCGTAATCGCATACTGCGCGCCGGCCTCGACCTTATATTCAAAGCGGCGAATCTCTTCGTCAGGATTGATCGCGCCGGGATTAACGCCGACGCCGATGCAGAACGCAGTGGGCGAACCGATCGGGTTGTTTCCGATATCGAGCCCGTGGTTGAGCTTGTTGACCATGTTCGTGAGGCCAATAGCGTCTATGTCGAACACCGCGGTCGCATCAGGGTAAGGCCCCATCTTCGGCGGGTCGCCGGTGATCAGTAGCAGGTTGCGCAAACCGAGCGCCGAGGCTCCCAGCAAGTCTGACATCATTCCCAGCAGGTTTCGATCGCGGCAACAGTAGTGCAACACTGTTTCGATTCCGATCTGCTGTTCGACCAAAACCGCCGTAGCGAGGGCACTCATGCGCGACTGCGCCCGCGCGCCGTCAGGAATGTTTACTCCGTCAACACCCGCGTCTTTCAAAAGTCGAATTGAATCCAACGTCTTCTGCGCGTCGACGCCTTTAGGCGGCAGCACCTCGACTGAAGTTACAAACTCACCATTGACGATCTTGCGCGACCACTTCGAGCGCTCCTCGGGTGGCACAACTTTTAGATCAGATGGCGCGACCTCCGTCACCAGGCCCAGCGGTCCCGAGGAGAGCACAACTTTCTGCGCCCGTGGTGAAGCGGCGCGAACCGCGTCGGAGATTAACTTGATGTGCGCCGGCGTAGTGCCGCAACAGCCACCGATAAACTTGGCGCCTGACTGGATGAACCGCTTCGCGAATTTGGACATATACTCCGGCGAGCACATGTAAAACTGCCGGCCCTGCACATCACGAGGCAAACCGGCGTTTGGTTGCGCGGCTAATTTCTTTTTAGTTACGCCGCGCATCTTCTCGAGTGCGCCAAGAATAATCGCCGGACCGACGCCACAGTTCAGACCAATCACGTCGGCGCCCCATTCATCGAGCCGCGCAGTAAAGAGTTCGGGCGTGGTACCGAAAGACGTGTTGCCGTCCGTCAGGATAGTCATCTGCGCAATTATGGGCACGTCACCCAGTTCGCGAATTGCGCGGATGGCCTGGCGAATCTCGGAAATATCGGAGAACGTTTCGAGCACCAGGAGATCGACGCCGCCTTCAAGCAATGCTGAGGCCTGCGCCTTGAACATCTCTTTCGCTTCTTCAAGCGAGGTTGGACCATAAGGCTCGATGCGCAGTCCCAATGGCCCCATGGCGCCGGCGACATAGGCGCTATCTCCGGCAGCCTCACGGGCAATGCGTGCAGCGGAGATATTGATCTCGCGCAGGCTTTCACCGAGGCCATACTGATCGAGATTGTGAGCGGTGGCGCCGAACGTGTTCGTCTCGAGGATGTCGGCGCCCGCGCGAAGGTATTCGGAGTGAATCTCGTGGACCAGATCGGGATTGGTGAGGTTCAGCTCGTCGTAACAACGATTGATGTAGATACCCTTCGCATACAACATCGTCCCCATCGCGCCGTCGAAGACGTGAATGCGGTCGGAGTCGAGAATGTTTTTGAATGAATCCATTTAGGAATTCGGAATTCTGATGGCGGAATGCGGATTCGAATACCACAGCTTCGCTGGGTCATTAAATCCGCAATCCGAAATCCGCACTCTAAAATCGAAGAAGTCCCGCGCTAAACAACGCGGGACTTCATTAGTCTTGAAGTTCTTCGGGTCGGTCCTTTTGAGTTCGCCCGAGCTGTTTAGCCGTTTGTTTTACGTGGCCGCAAGTCGCCTTAACTCACCACGTTTTCCAGTTGTGCTTATACGCCGCGCCTGGTTGCGCTGTCAAGCAAGGTTGCCCAGCTTCGTTGGGCATTTTCAATGCGATACTAGAAAGACATCCCAAGCCCAACGACCTAACTGAGCGTCGTGCGTATCTTTCACTTTAGCGCGATACCGAAACTCATTGCCGTACTCATCTATTCGTTTAGAGTTCTTATATTCCAACTCAATCGTCTTAAGGCCAAGTTCCCGCAAAGTGTGAAGCTCGGAAGGTTCTGAGATGCCATTGTGGTTTAGATCTTGCCATAGCCGCAAAGAAGAAAAAACAGCATCCGTCTTCTTTATCACACCATCACCAGTGCCTCCGTTCGCAGGCTTGTCATATTCAGCAAGGGCAAGAAAGCCATTCTGATGAGGGTGGGCTGGCTGCGGAGTTAAGTTACCGAATAGTTCTCGCCCGCTGTCGATCGTGCCATTGCCGTTGCGGTCCAACACCAGGAAAGCCTCGTCTGACCCTACCGCAGTCCAGGATAATCTTTCTTTGATGTGGTCTGAGTTACCATCAAAATCGAAGTCAACGCCGCTGGTCGCGTCGGTCATCTGGAAACCATTTCCCAATACGTCGATGATGATAGGGGTGTTGCCACAATTGGGCATGTGGTCGTAAGGGCAACTGGTAAACGGCGGAGGGTCCCCGCAATCTACAATTGGCGGCGGGTCCGTACAGCATTCTCCTGAATCAGGGTTATAGACCGTTCCGAAGGGACAACCGCCGGGAACAGGAGGCGGTGTTCCTTGTGGGTGCGGCCCGGTCGCGTCGGCGTGACATTCCGTCCCCCGGTTTGGCCCGAAGTTTCGGTTGACAGCGGCAACATCATTGGTGTTAACGTCGTTTGCCGAACTGTGACAACCCGCGTCCGCTGGATTCATTATGCTGGCGCAGGCCGCTACCTCAGCATCCTATTTCGTGAGCAATGTGACCGCGGATCTCCTCAGCAGAAAGATCCGATGTGCCCGGACGTAAAGTTATTACGTATGGTGGACCGCCAGTGACTCCGGCGCAAGCGTTACCTAAGGGAGTGCCTCGAATAATAATAATGTCCGGAGTTGATGTGCTTTGATTGAGATCTAAATAATATCCCGTGGAATTTCCCTGCGCGTCCCTGGCACCATTCCACTCGTTACGAGCGTCTTGTGTGCCGTTCCATATTGCAGTGTTTGTCGGCTCGCCCCAACTGGCATCAATGCGAATTTGAATAGTTCGGCGCCCGGAACCATCTGGGGCCGGACCCTGTCCGTTCATGGGAGTCAAATTATAGAAACAGTCTGGGCATCCCGCCCAAGCTACTGCGACGAAGAGAAAGAAAATGCCGAGGAGAAATAGACTCTTGTAGGAAAGAGAGGTCAGTGGTCGGGACATATTGGTGTCCTCGCGAGTCTTGACGTATTAATGCTTCACGTGAGATTTAAGATCAGACAACTTTCCAGCGAAA
>DASYMB010000434.1:0-7807 GCA_036009285.1 Pyrinomonadaceae bacterium
ATTCAGAAGTGCATCAACAGGAACGCGGGTCCCCTCAAACACGGGCGTGCCGCTCATGATTTCCGGATCAATGTTAATCGGCAAGCGCTCGATCGTTTCTTCTTCAATTACCAGGGCCATTTGTCTCACTCACCTCAGGAAAAGATTAGCACACTCTCATCAGCCTGGTCAGTCATGCGACGCTTCGGTAGTGATGCCCTAATTTGAACCAATCTCCGTACGTCTTCTGGGTGCTCCGATTCTTTGTTGGCGATTGCTCACCACAGAGACACAGAGCACACAGAGGCTGCACAGAGAAAACGAAACCAGGTCACTATCGACGCTTCCAGGGAGAGCCGTGTTTCACCTCAACAAAGGTATAATTAGTTTACAGAAAGATCGATTGACTCTTGAGTAACTGGTTATGGCTCTTAGTAAGACCGCAAATTCGTTGGCCGAAGTTCTCGACTCGCTGACTATTGCAGGCGCGCCGGAATTGACTGAGCATTTGCCGGATTGTGCGTTGAAGTGTTACGCCTGCGGCCATCGCTGCCTTATTAAGGAAGGCAAGCGCGGCATCTGCAAAGTTCGTTTTAATGAGGCGGGGCAACTGCGCGTGCCCGCAAACTACTACGCCGCGCTCGCCTGCGACCCTACCGAGAAGAAGCCTTTCTTTCATGTGCTTCCCGGATCGGACACTTTAACTTTCGGCATGCTTGGTTGCGATCTCCACTGCGCCTATTGCCAAAACTGGTTAACCTCCCAGGCGCTGCGCGACGACTCAGCCGGCATTTCACCGCAGCCGGTAACGCCCGCGCGGCTGGTGACTACGGCTAAAGCCTACGGCGCCTCGATGGTTGGGAGTAGTTATAACGAACCTTTGATTACGGCGGAATGGGCCGTCGATGTTTTCAAGCAAGCACGGCCGGAAGGCTTTCGTACCGCGTTCATCTCAAACGGCAACGCCACACCGCAGGTGCTCGACTACCTTCGGCCGTGGACTGATTGCTACAAGATTGATTTGAAGTCGATGAACGATAAGAGCTACCGGCAGCTTGGCGGTGTCGTTGATAATATTCTGGAGACGGTCCGGATGGTCCATGAGCGCGGCTTCTGGGCAGAGATTGTGACCCTCGTGATTCCCGGCTTCAACGATTCGCAGGATGAACTAAAACGCGCGGCAGATTTCATCGCCTCAGTTTCGCCGGATATTCCCTGGCACGTGACTGCGTTTCATCAGGACTATCGCATGACCGAAAACGCAAACACTACTGCCGAGCAGTTGGTACGCGCTTGCGAGATTGGACGTGCGGCGGGGCTGCGGTATATCTACGCGGGAAATCTTCCGGGGCGGGTGGGCCGTTGGGAAAATACCTACTGTCCGGCCTGTGATGAATTGCTCGTCGAGCGTCACGGTTATTTAATTCGGCAGATGAGAGTCACGCCGGCAGGAAAATGCCCGTCGTGCGCAATCAGCATTCCGGGCCTCTGGTCTTGAGATAGTCTTTGACCTCCGATGCGCGGCAAGTCTGCGACTTGACCGATCACGGTTTCGGCGACGCTGCTGGAACGGAAGGCGACGCTTTCGCCGCGGGCACGGGCGGCTCCAACACGACCGGAGTACCATGATGGAATAGCGCCAGCCATTTCCCAGCGCGATTGGTCCATATTGTCGTGTGACGCTCGCCGTCGTTACTGATCCGCGGAATCTTGACGAGGTAGGTGACCAGCGAGGCGGCATTATCAAGCCCCACTACTTTCCAGTCGCTCAACACTGCCTTCGAAGCATCAAACTGCGCCGCCAGCTTCACTGACCCTGCCTTATCATAAACGCCGTCAGGTTCGACCTCGATTGAGTCGTCGCGCAGCAGCGACGCAAACCCATCGTAGTTTTTGTTCTTGAGTAAATCCCAAAGCAACTGTTCGTCTGCAATCGGATCCGGCCCCGTCCCGATCGTCACCGGAGATGTAGCTGGACTGGTGCTCGCGGTTGCGATTTTCGCGGACGTTTGGGATGTTGGACCAGATTGTATCGCGCATTCCTGATGATAGATCGATACCCATTTGCCATCGCGTTTGACCCAGGCTGAACTGGCGCGGGCAGACACCGGGGGGAATTCCTGACCCTTGTATTTTCCTTTGTAACTTACTGTGTACGTCACCACGACCGCGCCCGCGTCCGAACGCAGAAGCTTCCAGTCGCCAAAACTTATCTCACCAGGTTCAAAGTCCTTTGCGTTTGCAACCATTCCAGCTTTATCGTTTATGTTGCTGGGAAGCACTTCAATCGCATCGGCGGCCAACATGTTTGCGAACGCTTCGTAGTCTTTGTTTTTGATAGCCTCCCACGCAGACTTTTCTTTAGCAGCGGCTTCGGCGTTTGTCATGGCGGCGACCGTGCCAGCGCCAGAATTCGTGTTAGCTGCAGGCGTTGCTTCGCGGTTGCTGGGTGGCGCGGCGCAAGCAGTCGCCACGATTAGCGCGGCCACGATCACGAGAATCTTCCTCATAATTAACTCCTCAAACAGGTTACCAAGCGAGTGCGTTCTATTCCAAAAGGGACGTTTAGTCAAGATACGTCCAGGGAATGCTTAAACGGCATTGACACGAGGGATTCCTCGCGATATTGTCCGCGTCTGTCGGACTGACTATTCCCGGACGCGGGCCGGTCCAATCTCGTATTCACGAATCCTGCCGGTACGTCGCCGCTATTTCTTAAGAGGAGTGTCCCCCATGATCTCGTTTACTGAAACACCACTGCGCCAGACTACGTGTTCTCGTGGGTTCGTATTTCTCGTTGCGGCAGCGAGCTTGCTGCTGGCGGTGAGCAGTCTGAACGCGCAGACGACTCGTAAAGTTGCAGTTGCGGCGGCAGCGGCCGAAGACGACTCTGCCGTTTTCAAAGGCTACCGCGGCGTGCAACTTGGCATGACTACGGACGAAGTAAGGAAGAAACTTGGCACTCCAAAAGACAAGGGTGACGAACAAGACTTCTTCATCTTTAACGAAACCGAGACGGCGCAAATTGTTTACGACAGTACGCACAAAGTGGTCACCATTTCAGCCGACTTCCTGAATCCCGGCAATTCGGTGCCTACCGCGAAAGAGGTCTTCGGGTCTGAGGTTGAAGTCAAAGCTGACGGCTCTGTTTACCGGATGGTGCGCTTTCCCAAAGCGGGCTACTGGCTTTCTTACAATCGCACCGGCGGGAACTCGCCGCTGACGACAGTCACGCTACAGAAAATTCAGTAGTTCCTTTGGAGTGCGGCGACTGGTCGCCGCTTTGGTCCGCGGCGTCCTGACGCCACCCTTGAATCAATTCACACGAGCCAGGCCGCGACAGGTCGCAGCTGGACAAAGTGCTGACAGGTCAGCGCACTCCAAAGAGTCTCGCCTCTTCACGACTGGACGGTCTCACAATCCCACCCGTATGCTACGACTTGATGCAAGCCGGCGTTACATCTGTGTCATCAATCGAAGCGAGGACCGCTTTCGATAAGCATCGACTTACCACCTCGATCAAAGAGCGGGCCTTACATGAAGGGTTTGAAAAGGTTGGCATAGTTGCGGCAGCGGCGCTCGGCAACGAGCGCAATCGCTTGCTGGAATGGCTCAGCCGCGGTTACCACGGCGAGATGCGCTGGATGGCCCGCGATCCTGAGATGCGCAGCGATCCGCGTAAACTTTTCCCCGCCGCGCGCTCGGTCGTCGTCGTCGCAGTCAATTACTACACACCCGCCGCACACCAAAACGATCCCACCACAGGCAAAGTGTCGCGTTATGCCTGGGGCGACGATTACCACGATGTCGTTCGGGAAAAACTTCGTTCGCTACTGCAGTGGATTCAGGAAACAGTCCCGCAAGTCGAAGGAAAGGTTTGCGTCGATATTCAACCGATGATGGACAAAGCGTGGGCCGCGCGCGCAGGACTGGGTTGGATTGGCAAACACACAAATCTAATTACAACCGAATACGGCTCGTGGGTTTTCATCGGTGAGTTGCTGCTGAGTATCGATCTCGAATACGAAACCGAATTGGTCGCCGACCACTGCGGCAGTTGCACGCTCTGCATCGACGCTTGTCCGACCGGCGCAATCACTGAACCTTACGTACTCGACTCAAACAAATGTATTTCCTACGCCACGATTGAGCTGCGTGATGCTGAGCTCCCACACAAGATAGCCGAGAACCTTGAAGGTTGGTTTTATGGCTGCGATATCTGCCAGGACGTTTGTCCCTGGAACCGGTTTCAGCAGAACACTGACGAGCCGCGTTTTCAGCCGCGCGAGGGAAACGTCAACGTCGCGCTTTCCGAAGTGGTTGAACTGACGCCAGAAGTTTATGCGGAACGCTTCCGCCATAGTGCAATGAAGCGGGCCAAACTTTCCGGACTACAACGCAACGCCCACACGCTCAGGAGTAATTTCTCGCACGACGACTCTTGAGGGGAGGGGATCACTTTGCCTTGCAGTCTCATTTACGCCGCAGCTTTAGCCCGGTGCAAAAGCAATCTCCTCATACGTGAAACCGTTTCAACGGTTAAAGAAACCAGGCTCGAGACTTGACCACCGGGCTAAAGCCGCGGCGTGACTGAGACTTCTCCAAGCGTATACCGCTCGGGTCCGGCATTCGAGTTATCGCTGAGATTTCAAGGTGATCCACTACCTCGCAAAGCCGAGTCTAGAGAATCTGCCTTCACTCTGCTACCATATTTTCACGATGCCCAGATCTTAAGTCTTCGCAGTAAACCGTTTCTGTCAAACCGTTTTTGGCAGCACCCTAACGAGCTTAATTGAAGTGAGTACGGGTATTGGATCGGGTACACATCTTGGCCGCTATGAAGTCCAATCTCTGCTTGGCGCCGGCGGAATGGGTGAAGTTTATCTTGCGCGAGACAATCAACTCGATCGCGCCGTAGCCCTGAAGATCCTTCCGGCCGAACTCGTTTCCAACCCCGATCGAATGCGGCGCTTCGTGCAAGAAGCCAAAGCCGCCGCCACGCTCAATCATCCGCACATCGCCCACATCTACGAAATCGGACAGGCCGAAGATATCAGCTTCATCGCCATGGAGTTCATTGAAGGGCAAACTCTGAAAGATAAAATCCACCTCGAGCAGATCGATCTGTGCAAAGTTTTGAGATATCTGCAACAGGTAGCGGAGGGGCTCGACAAGGCGCACACGGCCGGCATCGTGCATCGCGATTTGAAGCCCGAGAATATCATGATCACGACCGAGGGTTACGCAAAGATTCTCGATTTCGGGCTAGCCAAGCTGGTGGAGCCGCTAAGCTCGGGTAGCGGCAGCGCGTCAAACAGTCAGGCTGATACCGCGGTGTACATTCAATATTCAACGCCCGGCACAGTGTTGGGCACCGCCGGCTACATGTCTCCGGAACAGGCACAGGGAAAAACCGGCCAGACCGATCATCGATCGGACATTTTTTCCTTTGGCTGCATTTTGTTTGAAGCGGTTACCGGACACAAACCGTTCGAGGGCGATTCCACCGTGCAGGCGCTGTACAAAGTCATCTACGAACCTGCGCCTTCGATCAAAGAATTCAGTCCTGCGGCGCCGGCCGATCTGGAGCGAATCGTTCGGCGCTGTTTGGCAAAGGATCCGGATGATCGCTATCAGACGATCAAAGACGTGAAGATCGATCTGAGAGATTTGCGACGCGAACTGGAGAGCACTGCGAAACCTGACCCGCGCCACGAGCCATCGTTGAGTCCCGATCCTTATTCGATGGAGCACCGGCTTGAAGCCAGTCCTTCCCTGCGCGGCACCAGCCAGGCCGGTGAACCTGCAAAGCCCTCGAAGCGACGCGCGCGATCGTCAAAACGCAGTACACCGTCAACCACCCGGAGGTCACAATCGAGCAAACCGGTGGACTCGCTTGCCATCCTGCCTCTCCTCAACGTCAGCGCCGCCGCGGAGGTGGAATATCTCAGTAGCGGCATCACCGAAAGCATCATCAACAATATGTCGCAGGTGCCCAAGCTGCGCGTGATGGCCCGTTCAACTGTTTTCCGCTATCACGGCCAGGAAGTGGATCCGCAACTCGTCGGACGAGAACTCAACGTCCGCGCCGTGCTTATCGGACGGTTACTGAGTCGCGACGATCAACTGCATGCGCACGTGGAGTTGGTTGACGTCAGTGACGGCTCGCAGCTTTGGGGCGAGAATTATCACGTGAAGTTTGACGACATCTTCTCCGTTGAGGAAGAGATCGCCGTGGCGATCTCGGCCGCGCTGAAGCTAAAACTTACGGTAAAAGAGAAACGGCGGCTCGGCAAGCGTTACACGAAAAGCGCGTTGGCCTATCAGCTCTATCTGAAAGGTCGCCACCACTGGAACAAGCGTAAGGAAGAAGACATCAAGAAAGGCATCGAATACTTCCAACTCGCGATTGCCGACGACGCGGGTTACGCCCTCGCGTACGCCGGGCTCGCTGACTCCTACATCGTGTTGATGGAATACAGCGACATTCCTTTTGACGAAGTGAACGTCAAGGCCAGAAAGGCGGCGCACACGGCGCTGGAAATCGACGATACTCTCGCCGAGGCACACACGTCGATCGCTGCGTTGGGCTACGACGATTGGGGATCGGTGGGCGCCGAAAAC
The DNA here is from genome assembly GCA_036009285.1 of Pyrinomonadaceae bacterium. Classification (GTDB taxonomy): domain Bacteria; phylum Acidobacteriota; class Blastocatellia; order Pyrinomonadales; family Pyrinomonadaceae; genus PSRF01. The sequence continues at coordinate 6,604 of DASYMB010000434.1, forward strand.
GAGTACAAGCGAGCTATCGAGCTTAACGCAAACTATGCTACGGCTCGTTACTGGTACGCTGAGTATCTGTCGCACATGAGCCGGCACGAGGAGGCCATCCGCCAATCGCAATTGGCCCTCGAAATTGATCCACTCTCAAACGTTACGAACACCGCTGCGGGCGAAGTATTCTACCGGGCCCGGCGTTACGAAGCGGCCATCACTCAGCTCAACAAGGCGATCAAGGTTGATAAGGATTTCCATCGCACGCACCGCAGCCTGGGCAATGCCTACCTCGCGGTGGGGCGTTATGAAGATGCAATTGACGCTTTCGCGAGAGCAGATCTACTCGCCGGAAAAAACGCGGATCAGGTTTCACTGGAAACGGATTCACTCAAGCGCGCCTTTGCTTCGCGTGGTGAGCAGGGTTTTTGGGAAGAGACTCGATCAAACCTGGAGAAGAACCTCAAACGCCATGGTCACGCCACTCCTTACCTGCTGGCGATCGCCAGCGCTCACCTCGGTGACAACGACGGTGCTATCGAATGGCTGCTGCAAGCCTACAAACAGCGCGACCGAATGTTGCTGCACCTCAAAACCGAACCTTGTTTCGATAGCATCCTGAACGAGCCCAGCGTCAGGGAGTTAATTCAGTTGATCGGATTGTCGTGAGTCATCACAGCCCTGGTGTCAGCGCCAACGTCGCGAAATGTAATAGTCTCGCACTCCAACCGCGATCCCGACGGCCCATAGCTATTCCCAGGGGCGTTCGCGTATGAAGTCGCTAAGGTCGTGGTATTTAACCCGGAAGGATTGAAAGTTTCTGAACACGTTCTCGATGGCCGTTGCTTCTTGCGGCGCCAATTCCAATAAATACGAACGCAGCAGCTCGAGGGTCCGATCGCCAAACCACATCGACATCAAACTGGCAAGGATACGATTTTCCAGAGTTGCAGTAAGCAGCCCGAGGCTGAGAAGTTCGCGCAAGAAAAATCGAATATGGACCAGGGGCTCACTAAAAGCGCGATAAGGCGGTTCGGGCTCGTGGATCAGAGCAACCTCGTCGTCGCGGAAGTCTTCATGTTCATAGAAGCAGCGGTAAACTCGGCCATATCCCTTTACGCCGAGTTCTCGCATCTCGTATGCGCGTATCGCACCCAGAGAGGATAACCCCCAGACCGCCCAGCCTCCGGCAACTGCCGCGCGAATCTCCGCGTGTCCCACT
>DASYMB010000435.1:0-2412 GCA_036009285.1 Pyrinomonadaceae bacterium
AGTCAATGAAAACGATGCCGGCACGCGGTTGGATGCCTATCTCTCCGCACACATCGACGGTTGGAGTCGTGCGCGTTTGCAACGCCTGATTGACGCGGGCGACGTGCTGGTCAACGGCAAGCTGGCTAAGGCTTCTTACAAAGTTTCTGCGGCGGATGAAGTAGAAGTTGAGTTGACTCCGGCGCCGGCCAGCAACTTCACGCCGGAAAACATTCCACTCGAAATCGTCTTCGAAGATGATCAGTTGATCGTCATCAACAAGCCGGCCGGCCTCGTCGTTCATCCAGCCGCGGGGGTCCACTCGGGCACACTGGCGAACGCGCTGGCCTATCACTTTCAACAACTCTCGAACGCCGGATCGATCCGCCCGGGAATAGTGCATCGTTTGGACAAAGACACTTCCGGACTACTGGTTGCCGCGAAAACCGAATCAGCTCACGAGAGCTTGGCCGATCAATTTCGCGCGCGCGAAGTTTTCAAAAGTTACATAGCCTTGGTCTACGGCGTGGTCAAGCAGCAAAGCGGACGCATCGAGCAACCCATCGCGCGCGACCCGCGCAATCGTACGCGCATGGCGATTGTCCCGGGCGGACGCGGAGCTTTGTCACTCTACACGGTGCGGCGGAGTTACGATTCGTTTACCCTCCTTGACGTGGAACTCAAAACCGGACGGACTCATCAGATCAGGGTTCACCTTTCCTGGCTTAAACATCCGGTGGTCGGGGACGAGCTTTATGACAGCGGCCGCGACAATAATGTTCAGGATGTGCAACTGCGCGCGCGGATTCGTAAACTACAGCGACAGTTTCTTCATGCGGAACAGTTAGGCTTTAGTCATCCAAGGACAGGTGAACAAATGCGTTTCATTGCTCCCTTACCGCCAGAGTTGGCGGGCTTGCTGGAAGAACTTGAAAGGCGCGGACAAACAAGCAAACGCTAGTCTCTCGAAGTCTGTCGCTGTCCTTCCCACCCAGTTCAAAATCAAACGCAGCACTGTCCTCGGCCGTGATTTTATCGGCAGTTTGGTTTGTTTTCAGATGTGTGGTCTTATAATCTATTGATTCTAACCGGCGGTTCGGCGAGCGCGACGAAGGGCAACGAGTCCCAGTCGGCAGGGCATCAAAGCGCCGGTCTCCACCAGGCAGACACGGTAAATCACTATTCAAATTGATATGAAGCTTAACTTCCCCACTCTCTTAACGCGGCTATTACTACTCGCTATCTTTAGCGCGGGTGTTGTGGTTATCCAGGCGCAGCAAAAGCCAAAGCCAAGTCCCACGCCGCCGGCAGTCACGAGCGATCAGGAAAATCCGTCGGAGAAGATTTTTATTCGACGAGTCCGACTTCCGATCACCGTTGTAGATAAGAAGGGGCTGTTCGTTCCTGGGCTCACCAAAAACGATTTCGTTGTTCTTGAGGACCGCGTTCCGCAGCAGATTGAAACCTTCTCTGACGATCTGGGCCAATCTCTACCAGTATACGTTGCCGTGCTGATGGACACCTCGCCTTCGACGGCGGGCAAGCTCAAATTCGAACAAGAGTCGGCGATGAATTTCATTCAGACGGTCGTGCGTGCGCGCAAGGACCAGGTCCTCTTCGCAACTTTTGATCACGAGATAAACCTGCGACAGGACTTCACGAATAAACTCGATCTGCTGGATCGCGCGGTGTTCAGTGTTAAGCAAACGGGAACTCAAACGGCGCTCTTTGATGCGGTGTGGCAATTCTGCGACGAGAAGCTGCGCACGGTGGCCGGGCGGCGCGTTCTGGTTGTGATCACTGACGGAGAAGACACTTACAGCCGCGCTGACATACGCGACGCGATCGATATTGCTCAACGAACCGAGACCACTATCTTTGCAATTTCAACTAAGGCCGGATTTCTTTCTACGGTTCCCGGAGTTGAAGCTGGAGAAGTGAAAGACAAGAAGGACCGCGCGTTGGCTACCCTCGCGGAAGAGACTGGTGGCGTCGCGTTTTTCACCGGCGACATGCTCTCACTCGAGCGATCGTTCAACAAAATTTCCAAAGAGCTTCGCGCTCAGTATCTGGTCACTTACAAACCCATCAACGATCGCTACGACGGCAGCTTCCGCAAGATTGAAGTCAGGCTGGCTGAGAACCGAAAAGATCTAAAAGTGAGGACGAAGCACGGCTATACGGCGATCGCCGACAGCGTCAGACCGTAAGAGAGAAGATGTCTAATCGAGCATTAAGAAATCTGTTGCTGGTGCCTGCACTTGCTGCCTTGTTCGCAGTTGGTTCGGCGGTGCCGAGTAGGATGTTTGCCCAGTCCCAAGCGCCGGCTGTTTCGGAAAAGTCTCGATCCAGACGAGTTGCCGCTTCGGAATTGCCCGCTCCATCCCCCACGCCGACAGTTACTCCGAAAGACGATAACCCACAAGACTCGGA
>DASYMB010000436.1:0-5428 GCA_036009285.1 Pyrinomonadaceae bacterium
TTCGAATGATAAACACACTGATATTATTCGAATCAACGCAGGAGGATTATCAGGTTTGATCGCAGTTCCATCAACCCGAGCATTTGCCACGGACAAGCCTGTATCAAAGGCACTCGAATACCCGTCCATCAGATTGTCGGCATGTTGGCGAACGGTGATACCTTCGAAAGCTTGCTCAAAGCCTATCCGAATATTACGACGGAAGATATTCAGGCTTGCCGTGAATGGGATATTTTTCGAGGCAGAAGTGAAGAAGTGCTTTGCGGAGTAATGAAGATAGCGAGCAGCGACTAGTTTCACTTACCGGAACAAGCGCGGTCGCACATCGTGTAAGCGCAAACGCTTTGTGCGCGCTTGAAGGCACTCCCGACAACGAGTATCTTTTAGATGCTCCCGGCTCGGCATTCGAGGAATAACCATGCGAAATAGATCTATTCGTTACGGTGCTGTTCTGCTCGCGCTGTCAATGGCGTTCGGCACGTGTGCCATTAATACGGGCGCTCAGTCTCGTCGTAAGCGTCGGACCCGGCGTGTAAACCGTCCGGCAGTAGTGAAGCCCGTCGTTACAAACCCTGAGATCGCGGCGCCGGGAGCGGAGCAATCAGCCGGCTCCAACGGCGAAAGAATCATCAGCACCGCAGACCAGCCGGACGCGGTACCGGAACCGACTCCTGAAACCACGCCGCCGAAGAAGAGCCCAAAACCTTCCGCCGATGGCGACATGCAAAAGACCATCAATGCGCTCTCAAACCAAGTGGATAGGCTCAACGATAAGTTGACGCAGATGCAGCAGAATGATCGGACGCTTATCGATATGGAGCGGCTGACGCGCGCCGAGCAGCGTGCGGAAAGTTTGCGTTCACAGCAAGTGGATGTTGAAGGCAAGCTCGCGGACCTGCAATCGAAGCTTGACCAGATCGAGTACCAACTGAGACCCGAAAACATAGATCGCGCCGCGGGATATGGCACGGTACATCCGGAAGAAGCACGCGACGCGCGCCGCCGCCAACTTGAAAATGAACGCGCGCGGGTGCAGGCGCAGATTAGAATTCTTGAGACCAGTCGCGTGCGTTTGGAAACAGCGCTTCGCACTGCCGATGAGGAAGTCGATTCCCTGCGACGCAAGATCGAGCTGCAGCAGGCGCAACAAGACACTTCAGGGACAACGAGCCAGGAACCGCGGCCCGCACGTAAGCCTGAATGATTCCGGCAGTAGGACAGGCATTCCTGCCTCTCCGATTTTGGACCACTAAGATTCGACTTTGCGACATTTGGACAGGCAGGAATGCCTGTCCTACAGATATGGGCACAATCGGACAAAGAGATCTTTACCGCGCCATCCGCGAGGCCAACAACCGGGGTGAGCGTGTGGTAGTGGCGACAGTCGCGCAGACGCGCGGCTCAACGCCGCAGCAGCGGGGCGCCAAGATGCTGTTTTTCGAGAATGGGGAAGTCGCGGGTACTGTCGGCGGCGGTTGCATTGAAGCGGAAGTTTGGGCCGAAGCACGCGAAGCTATGCACTCGGGAAAATCCGCGCTGCACCACTTTTCGTTGACTGCCGAAGAAGCCAGCGAAGAAGGCATGGTCTGCGGCGGCACGATGGACATCTTCATCGACGCATGGCAGTGAGTTTAGAGTACAAACTATAGTTTGCTGATTCGCAGCACCGCAAACTAAAGTTTGAATTCTAAGTTTTAAGAAAGAAGTTTCTATGAAACCACCACCGTCAGGCTGGCCGCGGATCGCGAGCACAGTTTATTACGAGGATGCGGGCGCGGCGATCGATTGGTTATGCCGCGCGTTTGGCTTTGAGGTGCTAGTTAAGATCGAAGGCGAAGGCGGCATCATCGAACATTCCGAGCTGACCTACGGCGAAGGACTGATCATGGTGGCCCAGGCCGGACTCGCGCACAAACCATCCTTTCGCAAGTCGCCGCGCTCACTCGGCGGCGCTAACACCCAGAACATGATGGTGTTTGTCGATGAGGCCGATGCCCACTGCGAGCACGCGCGTGCCAACGGCGCCAGGATCGTTACCGAGCCGACCACAACGGACCATGGCGAGGAATGGTGGACTGATCGCTGCTATGAATGTGAAGACCTGGAAGGTCATCATTGGTGGTTCTGTCAGCGAGTGCGTGAGCAGAAGCCGAAGGACTAAAATGTCCGACAAAGTTTACTTTGTCGACTTCGAGCGACGTTTAGCGACAGGGAACGTCTGATCAGGTCTCTTCGACGCGCAGCGTCGGCAATCAATGTAGTCGGCAACAATCCTATCCCGGCGTTGAAACGCCGGGCTAAATTCATATTGACGCTACGCGTCGAAGAATCAAATGCCCGAGTCCTTCATCGATAACTACAAAGCCAAGCATCAGCATCCACTCAACAAGCTGACGCATAGCATCGGCATACCCATGATTGTGATCTCGCTGCCGTTGTTTCTTTTCAACTGGCGTTGGGCGCTCGCGTTGTTTGTTGTTGGTTGGATTCTGCAGTTCATTGGCCATGCCGTCGAGGGAAATCGACCTGCCTTCTTCAAGAATCCTATGTACTTGCTGGTCGGCCCCTGGTCGCTTCTGCGCCGCGCCGCGATAGCCGTCGGACTAGCCAAAACATCGCCTTCCAAGTGACGTCCGTTAGCTTTTCTTCTCGCAAGGCAATCAGGCGCGCTCAGACGACATCAAATGTCACTACAGGAACCGCCCGTAAACAAACCGCAATTCAGTTCGATTCCCGAAGCCGTTTCACAAACACTTGAAGACGGTTCGATCGCGGCACTAGCCACCGTGGTTAGCGTTGGTCCTGGTGAGACTGCGAGCGTTGGCGCAAAACTACTCACTCGTGAGACGGGAATTTCAGGCGCGACGTTCGGCAGCCTGGGGAGCGAAGACCTTGACCGGGCCGTCGCCCGGCAGGCGGCGCGGTTCCTCGAATCGAAAGAGGCAACGCGCACGTTCCGTGTAAAGGACTTTGAGCCGGCCCTGACCGAATGGGGTGAGGCGCAAATTCTTTTCGAACGTATCCAGGCGGAGCCGCGCGTGGTGATTTGCGGCGCCGGTCATGTGGGCGCGTCTTTGGCGAAGCTTGCGAGCCTGATGGGTTACCACGCGACCTTAATCGACGACCGTGCTGAGTTTGTCACACGAGATCGATTTCCCGAGGGCCATATCGAATTGGTGATCGCTCAGACCTGGGCCGAGTCTGTGCAGACGGCAGTTGAAAATGGATCTGGAGTCTCGGTAGCGATCGTCACGCGCGGGCATAGTGAAGATGAGCAGTGCCTGCGTGCAGTAATCGCTTTGGATGTCGATTACGTTGGACTGATCGGCAGCAAACGGCGAACGAATATTGTGCTGCACCGTCTGCGCGAAAGCGGTGCAGATGAACACCGACTAGCAAGAGTTCACGCTCCCGTTGGACTCGACATCGGTGCGGTTACTCCGGAAGAAGTGGCGTTGGCGATTATGGCTGAAATTGTGGCTGTGCGCCGCGGCGGCAAAGGTGGCTCGCTTTCGGAATGGCGACGGGAATCAAAATAAAGATGCCGTAGCGAGTAGTGCGTCAACACGCGTACGTGCGCAAGCGCCGGGCAGTCTACGCAGAGTTAGTCTGTTGATTCTGGGTGAGGCTCGCGAGAGTGCTTTGCTGATTCAATCAATTCACGGACGGTATCACTGAGTTTGTCCACGGTTTCCGGAGCGAAGTATGCTTCGCCATCTGCCGGGCAAACCCAGGCGTGGATATTGGGGAGTTCAACGGAAACGCCGTCCTCGTCGTATTGGTAGACAGTTGGACGCCATTCTCTCGACATCCGATGCTTCCCACAAAACGGAACGGTCTCGTAATCCATATTTTCAGTTCTCCTTAACGCATGCTGTCCGGTCGGATCTTCTCTCGGGATTGGGCGCGACTCACCAATTGGAACGGCTCACCCCTCATCCCAATGATTAGGCGGCTTCATTCCTGATCTCATCGGGGTGTAGCGAGAGATATTCTCTTACCTGCAAATTCATCCGATCTATTTCTGCCAGATATCCTCCCGCAGACAAGCGATAGTTCTGCGCATTTGTTTCCGTCTGTCGCAACTTCTCTATTTGTTGCTGAAAATACCTGATTCGTTCCTGAGTCGCCTCCAGTTTCTTGATCGTTCTTAAGCATTAGTTAGTACCTCAACAATCCCGCGCTTCATCTTGTTTCGTTTGATTTGCCAGTGTTCAAGTGTCGTCTCTTCTCCGCCAATAGCGGCCATTCGTCTGATCCAAAACACGCTAGCCCTTCAATATTTTGCGCGGCCATGTTGTCAAAGATGATCCCCACCTCGCCGGTTACCCCGCTCGAATCAAACGTATCTTCCATTAACATAAAAATGTCAACGTCGTTTGGCTCGGCTTTCGCAGTTACGAAAGAACCGAAAATGATGAGTCGGCGCAACTACCCAGTACTTCGAGCGAACTCATAAATCCGTTCCAGCCTCTTGGCTACCCATTCGCGACTGAGCGAGCCTGTCCCGAAATGTTGAATCACTTCCGCGAGTGTTGCCTGGTGAATGCCAACTGGCAGGTCACCAGCGTCGTTAAAATCGGGCCATTGTTTCATCGCTCTAATGCTTCAAATACTTCGTCGGCAGCGGATTCTTCTCATCCTCGGCTTGCCAGAAGATCGTCACGACCCACCAGCGCTTGCCGTCGTTCATCAACTGAATGCTGTTGATGCCGCGTTGAAATGGCTTCGCATCGTCGGGCGCGTGTCGGGATTCGTAGGTGCTGAAGGCGTGGGCGATCTGGCCAAACTGTTCGGTCTGTCGCGCTGCCTCTTTTTCAAAGAAACCTTCCTTTTCAAAGAAGCCGCTGCTGCGCTCGATGTAATCATCAACCGACAAAACGCGTGAACCGTAGCCGCCCGTCGGACGCGGTCCGGTCGGAATCAAACGCGCGCCGGGAAGAAACAGCGAGCGCATGCGATCCCAATCGCGCTTCTTTCCCGCTGGCCCGGAGATAACGTCGTAAACGGCGGCGATGATCGAATCTAGGGAGGCAACGTCGGCAGGATTCGCGGTGGGCATCGCCGCTGTTTCATTCATCATCTGTTTCGGCATAGGGGATGGTGCTGGCGATGGCTTTGGTTTTTCCTGAGCAATCACGACAGCGCCCACGCAAAGTAGGACTGCTGCGGTAGCCAGGAAATTGAGCACGGTTGATGTCAGCTTCATGCGACTCTCCTCGAGCGGGATTTCTAGGGTGTCGATTAAAACACGCGGTCGGCGAAACCGGCAAAGTAACCGTGGATGAAGACATTCAACCGCAAGGGACGCGAAGATTCCGCGAAGGTTCGCAGAGGCAAACTCTTTGCGAAACTTTGCGCCACCTTTGCGCCTTTGCGGTTTTTCTGTCCTGTCTCCAGAGAAGCCTTGGAACTTTTCATGTTTGAA